>CAJOOT010000207.1 GCA_905236215.1 uncultured Eubacterium sp. | reverse complement strand
TACGCTTCACAGCGATTTGTGAGAGTTCACCGCTGTGATCTATGGCAGGGCGATTATCCAGATGTTTCATTTATCCCGAGGTTTTTTATCATATTGTTGTTTTTGTAGCGGTTTTTTAAAAAACCTCGGGATAACAAATTATCAAAGAAGTCCGCAGCTCCTTTTGAAATCATCATCTGACAGTTCATAGCTTTCCGCTTTCTTCTTCCGCAGCGGATGATTTTTCTCGGTTGCCGCTTCAATTGCTTTTCTCTTCATCTCCGTATCGGCGTAAGCGTAGATCAATGTCGTCTCAAGGTTTGAGTGACCAAGCCATTCGGAAATGAGCACAAGCGGAACTCCCTTTCTGTAAAGATGAATTGCTCTGCTGTGTCTGAACATATGCGGCGTGATATTTTCCGGCACATCATCACATTCATTCTTTGCGTCCTTTGCATATTTTTTCAGAAAACGTGCAGCATTATCATCCGACATCTGCTGACGTGTGCCATGTATTGTTGTAAAGAACAGAGGCGTCTCCGAATCCGTGCGGCTTATGCCGAACCTCTTGATATAGGCTTCAAAATGTTCCATTGTTTTATCCATGATCGGAACGCTTCGGTTCTTGTTCCCCTTTCCATGGATAATAATATGTGCTGATCTCCCAGAAGTAATGAAATCGGAAGCTCGGAGATCCAAAAGCTCCTGATTTCGCGCACCGGTATCGTAAAGCAATATGAGATAAAACAGGTTACGATGCTCGGTTTTCTTCTGAGGCTTTGGCTGATTAAGAATAGCCTTTAATGCCTCCTCACTGAAATGATCTACTGTCAGGTCTTTACAGCTTTTCTTAAAAGGTATCCGTTGAATCTGCAAATAATACATATTCAATTCAGGCTGTCTCATGCCTGCATACTTAAGAAAAGCACGGATAATTGCAATACGCTGATTTATTGATGAAGCTCCGCATCGGCGTTCCGATGAAAGCCATTTTACAAAGGCTTCAAGATTTTCCGGAGACATATCCTTAAAACCGATCAGGCATATTCTGATCTTTTTGAAATCCGAAATAAAGGTCAGGAACATATTGAGTCCTTCCCTGTATGATTTTACCGTGTTCGGGCTGCTTTCCTTCTGGGACGGAAGGTAGACCGTGAGATAATCCCTCAAAATACTGTAAAAACTCATGTCTTTAATCTTCATAATCGGGCACCTCCGGAATATCCGACCATTCGTTCATACGGTGCTCTTTAAAGTGCTCCGGTACAAGGTGTATATAATAAGCCGTATCCTCAAGCTTTGTATGCCCCATATATGTGCTGAGCCTCGGGAGCATGGCAGAGACATCCTTTCCCTGCAGTATCCATTTTCTGATCACTCTTGTGGCAAAATTGTGCCGCCAGTCATAAACTCTCGGGTGCCGGCCACCGACATCATAAGAAAGTTCGGAATACTTCAGACATACACGAAAGGTTTTGCGAAGCCATGAAGCATCATAAGGTCTGCCGTCGGGACGCTGATAAAAATACGTTCTGCCGGGAATATGTAAATCCATCAGGTCATTGTACTTCACACATAAGTCTCGCATATCCTCGGACATAGTGATGACTCTGTCTTTATGATTCTTGGAATCAGCAATATAGACCGTGCCGTTTGCGCAGTCAACGTCACAGCATCTCAGATGAAGAGGCTCCTGCGGACGCATACCGCAGCAGTAAAGCATACGGAATATCACAGGCGCAGTTTTTTCCCTGTGTAATGCAGACGGATGGATCGGAAGAGTATCGGCTGCGATAAAGAATCTGTCAAGCTCCTCATCACTGTACAGATACGGGACAAACGGTTTGTATTGTCCTATCATTCCATCGGGGATAGAATAGGAATCCGCATTTCTTAATTTCATAAAGTCCAGAAAACCTTTTACTGCTATCATGCGACGGATACGCCCATTATGGTTTTCATCGAAACGCTTTTGAGTCCAGTGATTTACGATCTGTTCTGTTACTGCTGTATTTTCCGGGTAATGATCTCTGCAAAACATATCAAAACCCCATAGGAATTTATCGTAAGATGCGGCAGAGTACCCAAGGGAGCATTTGAATTCAATATAGTCCTCAATATCATTCGCTAAAAAGCTTGTATAAACATACTTCATTTGAACACCTCCGACCTGAGAGGCGCCGTTTCAAAGTCGAGTGCGCATTCCC
>CAJOOT010000206.1 GCA_905236215.1 uncultured Eubacterium sp. | reverse complement strand
TTATTGAGACGGATTTGCAAGCTCGGTGCGTTGGATTTAGTATCTCGGTCAGAACGCCAATTATCAAGATTGCTATGATAAGAACTGAGATACCCCAAGGCTGTGTTGATTACTGAAAACCTAAGATAAGACGGTAACTTATTAAACCTTTTATCAAATTCTGAATACACAGCCGTGTTGGATTTAGTAGAATGGATTAAGCCATCAGCATATTTGAACCTCTGTTTGCCTGCTGTCGGTATCCCCTCTAAAACATCCCAATTTTCTTCAAATGCAAGCACGCAAAAGGAGATTGCATCCTTATAAATTTTTATAGTCTGTCTGAATAATTTGTCAATATGCTTGATCTCAACAGCATAGCTTGAAGTGATCTTCATAATGCAACCTCCTTCCCGAATATTTGTTTTACTTACTGACCATCAGTTATGTCTGGGTTTTCTAATTCTATGAGTTTCTGTATCATATACAAAGTGCTCTCAGGGGTGTTTCTCCATCCTTGCTCCCAAGACTGCAATGCCCGTAAGACGAGATGGTATTTTTCAGCAAATTTTCTCTGGCTCAAACCAGTTCTTTTCCTTAATTCTAAAATAGTAAATTTTTTCATAACACCATTATGCCACAATGTGATACTTTTGTCAAGTCCGTCTTGTGATTTTTATTGCTAAATTCATTTTCCCTGATTTTTAATATACTGTTTTAATGTTTCCTGACTAACATTTCCGATAGAACTAATGAAATATCCATCGGAAAAGAATGTCTTTTCTTTCTAAAAACATTTTAACATCGCCAATGATATTTCTTCCTGTAAGCAACTTTTTTCTGTATTCACACACGAATATCAGATGATACTGTAAAAGATATTTACTATGACTTCCAGATTTATATGTATCAGACATAAATTCTTACCCCTTTCAAACTATCTTGAAAAGAGTAATTCCATTTCGTGTTATTGAAAACAAATTAAAAATATGCCCGACTTAGGTCGGGCATAGGGCTGTCTGGCATCTCCGAGTCTAAAGACTCGGAGTTTTACCAGCTAAAGATTATAAACACCGTCACCGATCACTGCGGTTCTCAGTTCGCCCGTAACGCCCGTATAAGCCACTTCCCGCGAAAACTCGTTTCTCCGCAGATCAACATCAATCCATGACAGATCGCTTTCCATGGGTCGTATCCAATAATGGTCACAGAACGAAAGTCCGTAACCGGACAGACACACCGCAATATCCGATTGATCTTCGATCCCGCAGGAAAGAAGCACCTCCTTGCAATACCTGCGGTTCATGGATAACACGCGGTCAGAACAGAAAGAACGGACCGCCGAAACAGGATCCTTTTCATGTTTAATCGAAAACGGAAGCCTGCTCCTCGTAACAAACAGTGCCGATGAAAGATCCTCCGAAAAACGGATCAGCGGCCTGTCTTCATAACAAAGCATATAATCAGCCAATGCCGTTCTCCTCCTTGTACCTATGCCATGCATCCGCTATCCCGGTTCCGTCAGGATCAACCACGGACATGAAATGGGAAAGCATCTCGGCCTTTGCCTGTTCCTCCCTGACGCGTTCCACAAGACAGGCATTTGCTCCGAGTGCAATTTTTACTTCCTGTTCCCACGATCTCAATTCCTCTTCGTCTATTTCATTCTGTTCCATAATCTTATTTTACCATAATCCTAAAACGATAACAACCGTTATTAGCGATTATATAATCCTCCGTCAGACATTCCCGTCCGCCATTACCTTCAGCATCCTTGCCGCGTCAAGGACGCTCTTCCGCCACCCGGCAAACGCCTCTTCCGCAATCTCGGCATGGAGCTCCCATCCCCTGCGGGACGTTTCCATGTCATCCAGAAAATTGCGGGAAAAGAACACGCCCGCTTCATATGTCCCGTCCGAAAGATGCTCCAGTTCAGTCCTTGAAGAATGGAAATCCAAAGACGACACTAGAATGACGGCTTTCTCTTTCGCGAGCGGTGAGAAAACGATATACGGGGATACGACCGCGTATCCTTCCGTACCGACTTCAACGCCTCCCTGACAGCAGGACTTCGTCACAAAGCCCGCCCTTACGAACATCGAGACCGCGTCGCACAGCAGTTCATCCACCGCAGCGACATTACTGCTTTCACAATGGCTGCAGGGAATCTGCAGCCCGTCCCAAACCGCACCGCAGGACATGCAGACATATTTTGTATCATGTACCATGAAAACCTCCGATCAATTCTCTTCTTTCAGAACTTTAATCATGTACGCCACGCGCTCGTATTCCTTCGAGTCCTCTCCGTACCGCCTGCCGACCGAAGCGAGCCTCTCGTCCTGACTAACCCACGGGCAAGCCCGTGGGGTTCCCGCTTTCAAGTGTTGCTCGTTATCGTGCATCATTATTTGCATAAGACTTTGGATAATGAGTATAATTCTATTTATCTGCAAGAACCTCTGACTACCAAGACATCCATTGACATCATTAGCGGTAGTCTTAAAGGAAGTGCGTCAAACTCCCTTGATTTTTAATTGTTAAGCTGCTATTTTGACACCACTGTTAAGTATCTTAATCCTGTTTTCTATTACCCAGTCTATGTACTCCTTTTCCATATTATATAATTTATCGAACTCTCTTATTGCTTTTCTTTTATCTATTTTTCCTGTTTTATAATCATAGCAATAAAGTAAAAATGATGAATACCAATCCCTCTGTACTACAGCGTCCTCACCTTTTAATTTAAACATCCTTTCGGAAAGTTTCTTTTTAATATAATCGTCAACTGTATGGTCATACTGGCTTGCCCTGTAATTATTATCTACTTCTTTATATATGCCACCTGTATTTTCAAACTTTTGTTTTAATACAGCCTGATACCCACCTGGACAACGCTTTTGGATTGACTTGCCAAACCTCTTTTTCTTATTGAATTTGCCCTTGCTTTTAGCTAACTTACTTGCATTTTTAGGTTCGGTAATCAGTTCATTACCTAATGCTCGCATTTTGTTGGCAAGTTC
>CAJOOT010000205.1 GCA_905236215.1 uncultured Eubacterium sp. | reverse complement strand
TGGAACTACCTTCAGGGTTTCCCCGACAAGCCGCCCTACTACGCACAACAATACATAGGAGACTATCTGACCGGACTTTTCGCCGCAAACGGTATTCTCATGGCTTTAATAAATCGTGAAAAAACCGGCAAAGGTCAGATTGTGGAGTCATCATTGGCTGAAAGCTACATGCGTGTAATGGACGACAACTTTACTCTATGGTCTACCATGAAGATTCAGAAAGAACGTCAGGGTATTGCACAGACAAACTATCAGCCGGCCAGACTCTATCGTACCAAGGATGACAGATATATCAATCTGGGTGCTTACGGAAAGGACGCATACGAAAGATGCCTCAAGGCTATGGGCTTTGATCTGGAAAAATATTCCTACGAAGCAGCCGGCGGTTCAAAGGAAGCTGTATCAAGTCCGTTGGGTCGCGAGCTTGATGGCCTCTTCGACAAATATTTTCGTGAGCACACAGCCAAGGAAGCCATTGACTATCTAACCTCTATGCATCTGGGAGTCTCTCTTGTCAAAAACTGTGACGAGGTCATGAGCAATCCTCACTGGCAGTTAAGAGGTGATTGGGTGATTCAGGAGGATCAGACCTTAGGTCGCGAAGTGACAGCCTACGGATTCCACCCCAAAATGTCCACCACACCCGGTCATCTTTGGAGAGGTGCCCCTTCATTAGGTCAGGACACCGAACGTATTATGAAGGATCTCCTCAAATACAACGACGGAGAAATCTCTGCATTTCGTGAGCACGGAATTATCGGTTAAGTCAAACAATCTTAAGAAGCTCGTCTGTTCCCTTTCTTGGGGGCATGGCGGGCTCTTTTTCAGGATATCCTGCAGCAATAAGTGCTGCCACTCCCACATCTTCTCCGAGTCCCAAAACATCCTTAACCTTGTCTTCATCAAAGATACCGAGTACACATGTGCCTATACCTTCCTCATATGCAGCCAGGCAGAATGTCTGTGTGGCGATACCGGCGTCAAATGTTTCCCATCTGTCTTCCTTATCGGTGGAGTAGGAACCATCTTTCTCATAACCGGATACGTTGTGTCTGGTAACTACAACCACAACAGCTGCTGCACGGCTCATGGTCTTCGTATTATATTCAAAGCCATGAGTGCACTCATTGGCAAGGCGTGCCTTAACAGTCTCATCCTGTACTGCTATGTATGATGTAACCTGAGTATTTTTCCAACTGGGAGCGTACGAAGCTAAAGCCACTATCTTCTCAAGCTTTTCCTTCTCGATAGCCTTTTCCTCATACTTTCTGATACTTCTTCTTCCCTTTATTGCATCATCCAAATTCATTGTTTACTACCTCCTGTTTATTACTTCTGCAAAAAATTTCAATGTCTTTTGTGATTCACGGGTCATACTTCCATCAGCACGAATGGCTGCTATTGCCGGCTTTTCTCCCACCGAAGGTTTGCCAAAATTGTACTCAAAATACGCATGCGGCATACCCTTTGCCAGCACAATTTCAGTAGGCACGCCAGCTTTGTTTAATCTTCTTTCAAACTTTTCGCCTTCTGCTCTGAGCTCATCTTTTTCGCATACGGATATAAATGCATCCGGAAAGTCTTTTAGTTCATTATCAGCTGCATACAACGGTGATACAAGAGCCTCATTCGGATCCTGTCCGTTTAGATAAGCCTCCCTGAAGACTTCCGATGACATGGCGTCTGTACCCGACGCCCCCTTGTTTTTAGGAGAAGTAACAAGATCCAGATACGGGTAATTAAGAAGTAAACCCTTAAACACCCTCCTGCCGTCACGCACAAATTTCAGAGTAGAAGCCGCCGCCAAAGTAGAACCTGCACTGTTTCCGAAAGCAAATACTCTTTCCCTGTCGAAATCAATGCCGTATTCATTGCCACACGAAAGCACCTTGTCCACCGCATCACAAACATCGAAAAGTGCCGCGGGATATGGATATTCCGGTGCCTTTCTGTATCCTATGGATATAACCGAGCAGTCAGCCTCTTTTCTGATGGCGTCCCACATAGGATCATCAAAACAACATCCTCCTACCACAAAGCCGCCTCCGTGCATGCCAAAGACTATGGGTTTTTTCGACGCATCCGACTCCGGCGCATAATATGCTATCTCAATCTCACGCACCTTATCATCAACCAACTCCCATGACTCATCTCTGTCCTGTACTTTCAGCAGTATTCTCTCTCCCACAGAGTGGATGCGCGCATTTATTCTGGTGGTGGCGTCACCTGCCGCTAAGATTTCCTTTTTTACTTGTTCATATGTTTTGCTATCTTCCATAATCAATCCTCCGAATGCTATTGTCAAGACTCGCTTATAATGAAACAGCGGAATGCACTATGACAACTATGGGTCTTACACTATCTCCGGAAGCATCCCCCGAAGCATCCCCTGAAGCATCTCCGGAGGCGTCACCCGAAATATCTCCGGAGGCGTCACCCGAAGTATCTCCGGACTCTGTCACAACATTGGAAGAAGATGCAACAGCATAACCACCTTTGTCATTATCCTTACGATCAATATCTCGGGAAATCAGCCAAATTAAAACCAGGGCACACAATGATGCCAACACTACTGCAGCTCGGATCAAATGTTTTATATTATCAGACATGAAGCTCCCCCTATAGGGCTATTTTAGCGCAATATGGTTAAAAGTAAAAGCCCGGGTCATTATCTCAAAAAGGACCCGTCAAGGCATGTCAGAAAAAACGGGCTCTGCCCCTTCGCAAAGCCCGGTGACAAATCTTCTTATCAATTCTGATCGTCAGGAATAGCCGGAGTTGGCAACGTAATGTTTTTAACAAACAGGGTGTTGTTGATATAGGCTCCTGATCTAAAGTAGGTTCTCACATGTACTGAATGTGTGAAATAATACAACATAAGAACGAAAATGATTATACTTACAATGATTCCACCAAAAATTGAGGGTATGGGGTTTAAGAATTCAATTAACCCTCCCATCATTGTCACCATTACTATGGATTGCAAAACAGAAAGACCGATGGAAATAACAGTCATCAGTTCATAAAATCTAAGGAAACCAATGTCTTTCTTATAGAGTTTGTAAAACATTCCTATTCCGCAAACTGCACCCAAAACACCACCGGCCACTGCCAGAATTTCAAAAAAAATCATAGCTATGGAAGGTCCGCCAAATAAGCCCAATGCGTCTCCGATAAAGCTGAAGGATGAAAATGACGCTATAATTCCAAAGATACTTATTATGCCTCCGATAATCCACAAAACCGCAAAGAAAAGCACCCATCCTCCAAATCTCCTATAGGGATGCTCCAACTGATACGCACCGTTGTACCGGACTCCGCCCTGATAATTGGCCTGTTCTGCTCCGGGAGCTGCGCCATAATTCTGTGTGCTTTGCTGATACTGTTGGGATTGCTGCGTCTGTTGGGATTGCTGTTCCTGCTGATTGGACTTATTATATTCCGGTCCCTCGTTAATATTTACTCCCTGTGGTTGGCCGCAGAATGTACAAAATCTGGATCCTTCATTTATTTGCTTACCGCAATGAATACAATACATAAAGTTACCTCCAATCTCCGATCTCATCTTTCATAGTCCATGATACATCATTTTATCATCTTCGTAAAAGGTATATCCGTTTCTGCCCTGCTCTTTTGTAAAATACAACGCCTTATCCGCACGGCCTAAAATCTCATCACTGTATCCGTGTTCCGAAAAGGCTATACCCACACTAAAAGTGATAGGTGGGTAACCGTCAATATGATTAGAACGAACGGCCTCCGTAATCTCCCTGATCCTGGATACAACCGTGTCGGAATGTTCCCTTGTAATATCCGTCATTATCACTACAAAC
>CAJOOT010000204.1 GCA_905236215.1 uncultured Eubacterium sp. | reverse complement strand
CTGATATCTGAGCACCTTCGGGAGCCTTAGATGCCTCATCTTCCGTAAGGGCAAAGGGACGGATTGCCGCATGCGGACAAACATAAGAACACCTGTTGCAAGCAATACACTTGTCTGCTTCCCAAACCGGCACGTCTGTAGCTATACCACGCTTCTCAAACTGGGATGTACCGTTGGGTGTACGTCCATCGGTATACTCCATAAAGGCTGATACAGGCAGATCATAACCCTGCTGAAGGTTGATCTTAGCCTGAATATTGTTAACGAAATCAAGCTGATCCTTACGGCCTTCGGTAGCTTCCATAGGCTTGGTCTCGCCTTCTGAGTCAGCCCATGAATCAGGATAGTCTACTTTAACAACTCCCAGTGCACCGGCATCTATAGCGTCATAGTTCATCTGAACAACCTTGTCGCCCTTTTTGCCGTAGGACTTCTTGGCAGCTTCTTTCATAAGGCGGATGGCATCCTCTTCAGGGATGATATTAGCCAGCTTGAAGAATGCCGACTGAAGTACAGTATTGACACGACCGCCAAGACCTATCTTCTTGCCGATGGCAACAGCATCTATAGTGTAGAAATTAATCTTGTGCTGAGCTATATATCGCTTGGTCTGAGGCGGAAGCATTTTGGTAAGCTCATCTGTATCCCATGAGCAGTTCAAAAGGAATGTTCCTCCGTCTACAAGATCCTGTGCTATAGAATACTTCAAAATATATGAAGTATTGTGGCAGGCAACAAAGTTGGCCTTTGAAATAAGGTATGTCGAACGGATCGGCTCCTTACCGAAACGAAGGTGTGATACCGTGACACCACCTGACTTTTTGGAATCGTAGTCGAAATATGCCTGAGCATACATGTCGGTGTTATCACCGATAATCTTGATGGAGTTTTTGTTGGCACCTACAGTACCGTCGGAACCAAGCCCCCAGAACTTACAGGAGATTGTGCCTTCCGGTGTAGTGTTCGGATCCTCGGTAACATCCAGTGAAAGATGCGTAACATCATCATTGATACCAATGGTAAACTCCTGCTTATCCGTATTGTGGAATACGGAAATAATCTGACCCGGTGTGGTATCCTTTGAAGAAAGTCCGTAACGGCCGCGAAGTACCGGAACAGAATCAAACTTAGAGCCCTTAAGCGCAGTAACCACATCCTGATATAAAGGTTCACCGATAGAACCCGGTTCTTTGGAACGGTCAAGTACGGAAATAAACTTAACTGAATCCGGAATTGCATCAATAAGATGCTTAGCTGAGAAGGGACGGAACAGGCGAACTTTGATGATACCAACCTTCTCTCCCTTTGAGCGCAGATAATCAACCGCCTCAACGGCAGCCTCATTTACAGAGCCCATGGCCACGATAACGTGTTCAGCATCAGGATCACCATAGTAGTTGAACAGAGCATAATCAGTACCCAATTTGGCATTAATCTTGTCCATCTGCTTCTGAACGATATCAGGCATGGCATTGTAGTCGTTGTTGCATGTTTCTCGTACCTGGAAGAAAATATCAGGGTTCTGTGAAGATCCCATCTGGTAAGGACGGTTCGGGTTGAATACGCCATCACGGAACTTCTGGACAGCTTCCCTGTCAAGCATATCATCAAGATCTTTGTAGTCCCAGACTTCTATCTTCTGTATTTCATGGGATGTACGGAAGCCATCGAAGAAATTAATAAACGGAAGTCTTCCTTCGATAGCTGCAAGGTGGGCTACGGGCGCAAGATCCATAACCTCCTGTACACTGCTTTCGCATAGCATAGCTACGCCGGTCTGACGACAGGCATAGACATCAGAGTGATCGCCGAAGATGGCAAGGGCATGCGAAGAAACTGTACGAGCTGACACGTGGAACACGCCGGGCAGGCGCTCCGCAGCTATCTTGTACAGGTTCGGGATCATTAGCAAAAGTCCCTGCGATGCTGTATAGGTGGTGGTAAGAGCACCTGCAGCAAGCGATCCATGTACCGTACCCGAAGCACCGGCTTCAGACTGCATTTCGGTGATCTGAACAGTACGGCCAAACAGATTCTTTCTGCCTGCAACTGCCCACTCATCAGAGACCTCAGCCATAACAGATGACGGTGTGATGGGATAGATGGCGGCAACATCGGTGTACGCATATGATACGTGCGCAGCAGCGTTGTTGCCGTCCATGGTTTTCATTTGACGTTTCATGAGATACCTCCGTTCACAATGTCCGCGCCCTCGAATTTTCGGGGCGCGGTATATTTGATATATGTACTGATTTCTCGTGTTAGCGTTTTTTTGTGTTCACCGACTTTTTATCTTTTGTCTTAGACGGTGCATAAATCTGGGTGGACGATATATCCGCATGACCCATACGGTCTTTGATATCGTTTAAGTCCGCCCCGGTTTCAACGAGCCTTGCAGCAAATGAATGCCTTAAGGTATGAGGAGTGATGTCCATATTGATACCTGCCTTTTTGGCGTAGAACTTCAGAATCTTCCAAAAGCCCTGTCGGCTCATGGCATCTCCGGAAAAGTTCACAAATAACAGATCACTCTTCTCATCAGATATCATAGATTCCCGGGCTTCTTCAATGTAAATGTTCAGCGCATGCATTGTCTTTTTTCTGACCGGCACGCTTCTGTCATGTTTACCGCTGCCCGAGATATGTATTGTACTCTTGCCAAAGTCAACATCATTGACCTTTAATGTCAAGAGTTCCGAAACGCGCATGCCCGTACCGCATAATACCTCGAGCATGGCTCTGTCTCTCTTTTCTTTGTCGGTATCGCCTACCGTCTGTTTGACAAGATTATCCATCTCATCTCTGGTAAGTACTACCGGTGCTTTCTTCTCAACCTTCGGAGCCTTGAGAGACACCGACGGGTCGGACTTTATCTTTCCGTTCTCGAGAAGATACTGGAAAAATGCTTTGCATGATGCAATGGATCTGGAAACCGTAGCCGGCTTTCTCCCCAACTTTGTCAAATGATCAACATATCCCATAAGGTCTTTTTCAGTGACCGCCGTAACATTTGTAGTATTTTTTGTCTCCAGATAATCACAAAGCTTCTTCAAATCTCGTTCATACGAGAGCTCCGTATTTCTTGATGTGTGTTTTTCATTGTGAAGGTAGCCCGAAAAGGACTCGATCATTTTCCTCATGCTTGCACCCCTGATTGTGATTGTTTGAAAATTAGGACTCTCTTTTTATAAATGGTTTCCATAATATTCAGCCCAGTCTCAATTATATAGGGTAATTTCATGAAATGCAATTAGAAATTATGTCGATTTTTCAAGGTTTTCAAAGCCTCCACCAAATGTTGAAAGACGATATTATGTCGCCACCACATCTTGTAAAAAATTTAATAAATTTGTAAAAAATTAACTGAGTTAAAACCTGTTCTCTATCCTATTG
>CAJOOT010000203.1 GCA_905236215.1 uncultured Eubacterium sp. | reverse complement strand
TTATAGTCGATTTTTATGTGAAACAGGTATTAATGTTTTGATAAAAAATGTCGAGAAAACATAAGGTAGCTTTTGTTTTTTAGGGGGAGAGCCGGCAATACGGCTTTAGTGTATGTTATGAACAGACGATTGCTTAAGAAAATGAAATCTAAAAAAGGTTTCACCATGGTCGAGCTTATACTTACCGTGGCTATATTAAGCATACTTATGGCTCTTACTTTTATAGGCGTGTTCGCTTATCAGAAAGGGCTTCGTCAAAGAGAGCTTGATTCAAAAGCCCAGACCATATATGAGGCTGTTCAGAATCAGCTCACCAGGCTTCGTACGTCCGGAAACAAGTCATATTATGCCGTAGGTTCCGATTCTGAATATGGCGGGACTGTGCCCCTTTCTACAGAACCATACGACTTCCCTGTTTCTCAAACATATTCCACACTTTATTATTTTGAATCAAATGACAAAGACGATACCACAAAAGTGTCGAATTATGCTGTAACGACATCCACTCTTGATGCGCTTTTGCGTGATCATTACTGGGTGGTGGAATACGATCCTGAAAGTGGCAGCGTTTATGCTGTTTTCTATTATGAAAACCCTGATGAGGCTCAAAAAGAGGCCAGGGCTGCTTCTTCAGAGGTTGACAGCACGGCTTCGAGTGCCGTTTATGATTCTCAGGGCTATAGTTTTGAAGGATACAACTGTTTAAGAGACTATGATGTTCGACTAAAGTATGGCGGATATGTGGGCTATTACTCAGGAGCTACGGTGGGTACCAACGAATCCGATACAGGTACGAAAGAGATTTCGGTTGTAAACGGCGAAAAGCTATATGCTGATCTCCAGTTTACTTTTACTGAACTGCGTTCCGATGAGGTGATTTTTAAGGTTACTTTAGAGGATGAGCATGGTCACACAAGAGAGCTTACACTTTCGTCCAATGGTGTAGGAGAACTCAGGCTCTCTCACGTAATAAGAACATACAGTGCCAGGATAATGCTTGATGATCTGTCATCATCTTCGAGCAGATTCTATGCCAAATACGGCTATGGAAACAATACATTGACGGATACACCCGGCAATCAGGCACTTGTTGCAGGAGACAACATTACCATCTCCATGACGGTCTCAACTCCGGATGACAAGACTTTTGAATCCCGAACTTTTGAAGGAAATACTTTTAATTCATTATACGCTGATACAACAGTTACGGATCCATCTTCCAATTCGGTTACCGAGGCGCATATTGCTCAGGCCAGACATCTTCAGAATCTCGACGAATCGGCATTGGGAATATCCGGTAATGTAGACAGCGTCAAGAGCGCCGTGCAGACAAGTGATGTTTCCTTCAGGGATGATAACGAAGATGATGAAGACTGGTATTCATACTATTCTGCATCATATTTCTATACATATGACAACGGTACAGCTGACGATACAAGTGATGATATCGTGAGCTTTAAACCTGTATCCAATGCCACGCTTAACAGCTATACAGGTTACGATGAACTTTCCGGAATTACGCTTTATCATACGATAGATGCCCTTCCGGTGACAGCAGTTTCTTCTGCAGGCCTTTTTGAATATCTTCCGGATGGTGCTTATCTTAATAACATAAGAATGACAGCACCTAATATAACAGCTGTCAGGGACAGCACCGGTTACGGAGCGGCGGGAGCGCTTGCAGGTTCTCTTACAAACAACATTTCCATATCCGATTGTCAGGTATACTTAAGTGAAAACGACGGCGATCTTGAAGAAAAGGATGAAGATGATATCTGGATCGGCGGAAGGTATACCGGAGGACTTGTGGGTGCGCTAAAAAACGGGGCGGATCTTACGGTTACAAACAGTTTTGCGTCTCTGGTACTTGGATATTCCGGAACAAAAGAATCTTCCGGCTGTGATTCTGCAGGAGGACTGGTAGGCTATGTGGAAAACGGCGCTAAGGTCGATATCTCCAAATCTTATGCTGACAGTTATATTTATGGAAAATATGCCGGAGGTATTATAGGCGATACGGATGGCTCTTTAGCTTCGGATATCAAACTTCATGCCGTATATGCAGCAGGCTTCCTTTATGCCCATGAGGCCGGAAGTACAGATTATGCAGATAATATTTCCGGATCTTCGGAATTATATACAAGAGGCGCAGCCGGGTTGGTATATGGAGCTGCCTGTATTACCGATTCTTATACTTTTGCGTTTAATGATGATACAGGTTCACCTTATTATTCTACAGTTATCAATGAGGGTTCATATAAATCGGCATCCACACTTGAGAATGTATGGTATTTTGAAAACGGAAATGCTTACGGCTATGATGCCGAAAATGATAAAGAAAAAACAAGGGATGCCACAGACGGTGATGAATACCTTAAGTATTCCTGTGCCGATATGTCGGCGACTTCATTACTTTCAAAGATAAGCTCCGGGTGGTCAGGCTCCGGAGAGTGTGCATTCATCTATGACGGAGCCACTACATATCCTTATAATCTCATGGAGGATATGGCACTTACTGATTATCCGTATCCAAGGATTTCAGGGATGTACCATTATGGTGACTGGAAGTCTAACTTCGTGCCCGGAGCTTTGGTATATTACGAGAGATATCTTACCCAAAAAGGAACTAAAAGCAGTGAAGTACGTTTCTACGGAGGTAATGTCAGCACTCTTTACGATAATCTTAAACTTGCCGGCGCTGTATATGGAGACGGTTACGGCATCGTATACAGGGATTCGGACGTTATGCCGGATACTGTTACCGTAAAGACAGGTCTTGGCACGAAGGAGATGATAGATCTTAAATCTTCATCCACGGTAAGGTATTCATACACCAAAAACGATACCACTTATTATGTGTATCCCCTCAGTATCAATACAGTTAATCACAAGGTGGACGGCACATCTGCCTTCTATCAAAGGGTTGACATAACTTATTCAAAAGACGGGGTTGACGATGATGAACTCTATTACTTTAATCCCCACTTTGCCAGAGCCGTAGGATATCTGCAGGATAAGTCCGCACAGATTCCCGAACTTTCCGAAAATGCAACTATCTATATTCGCTCGGCAAGACATCTGTACAACTTAAGTCTTTATTATCCGTCATACAGGTCAGCTACCAGAGACAGAACCTTCCGACAGACCTGGGAGATATGCTATACGGATTATGAATGGGATGAGTATTTTGACAGCTCAAAAGACAATTATACGATAGCAAGGCAGAATCCAATAGGTACTGCCGACAGCAGCTTTGTGGCATCGTATAATGGAGGATGTTTCAAGATTGGAAATATCAGCTTTGTTCTTGCGAAGGATGTGAACGGAAGCTCCACCAACTATTATGGGGGTCTTTTTGGCAAGAACGAAGGCAGGATAAGGAATGTAGTGCTCTACGCAGAGTATGATGAAGAAGGCGGCACCACCCGGATCAAGAATTTCATCAGCCGCGGCAATACAAACTACTATGTATCAAAAGGCTCTCCCATGCAGTATTATGTAGGTACCGACGAGAATATCGGAGCCAATCAGACAATGAATCTGGGTATCATTGTCGGTATGAATATGTCAGACGGCAATATCAATAATTGCGCCGTTGCAGGATATTATATGGCAAATTCTGACGGAACCATACGTGGCTATTCAAACAGCCACATCTATGCGGGAGGTTTTGTCGGAACCAACCTCGGAAAGATTACAAACTGTTCGGCAGACACGCCATACATACGTGT
>CAJOOT010000202.1 GCA_905236215.1 uncultured Eubacterium sp. | reverse complement strand
TCCGGGGTGGGTGAAGCGAAATATGAGAAATATGGCGAGCGGTTTATGGGAGCAATAACTGCCTTTAAGGAGAATCACCCTGAGGCGATTACAAGTATTATGGAAAATGATGCCGGAGAAAATACCCACAGACCATCGTCTGACAGAGTGGGATATAACCGCAGGATGAACAGACCGGATGGTGCCGGAGCTTCCTGGACAGAGGAAGAGGATAAACAGCTTGATCAAGAATATGGTTCCGGCATGAAGATATCTGAAATAGCAAAGGCTCACGACCGAACAAATGGAGCAATACGCGCCAGGTTGAAAAAGCATGGGCTGATAGAGTGATGAATAAGCCAAGGGAGACAGATCAACAATTCATCCGTATTTAATACTAATGGTCAAGCACAGGCATTGATGATTAACCGCTGTTGTGGTAGTCTAAACACAACAGGCATTTATGGAAACATGGAGGAAAAATCACGTTTCTGGAAAAATTGCAAATCAAAGATGGCATACAACGGTTTAAATGGATAACGGCAACGAAAGGGAACGTTATGGCTGTTATGAATATGGACAGAGTAAATATTTTGAAACGGGAACAGGTATCTTCCTGTGTTGAGATCGTCAAAACGCTGCCCCGGATTAAACGCATGATCATATTCGGAAGCGGCGTCACGAATTACTGCAGTGAGGACAGCGATCTAGACATCTGCCTTGATATCGAAGGAAGCACAAGAGGCATGGATATGTTTGAGGTTTCAAAGAATATCAGTAAAGCCTGTGATTATAATTGTGACATGCTCACTTATGGCAAGCTGAAAGGCAGGATCAAAGATGAAGTGGATGAGAAAGGGGTCGTTGTTTATGAACTATCATGAAAAGGGGCTCAGGGATATTGAGGTAGCTCGTCATTATAATTCTGCGGCTGGCAATCCGGACAATGACGAAGGATTGTCGGATATTGCGGCCTATCACGCACAGCAAGCGATCGAAAAGGAACTGAAATATGTTCTCCATGATCTTTGCGGCGCGGATGAAACGCAGCGGAAGTTTAAAACCCATACAATCCCTGCCCTCATTTCACAGGTAGAGGAATACAATGTGAACATACCGGACGATGTAAAAGTCATTGCCTTTGACATTACGGAATGGGAGGCATCCACGCGTTATCCCGGCGGCGCAGCGTCAAACCGGGAAGAGATCGCAGATGCGATCCGGGCTTATGAGATGTTGGCGAAGCATATAGAAGAAAATATTGACAGAAGGCGATAGATATCGCGTTCTTTCTTGCGGGGGAAATGCTTTATGCCGCCGGAAAGACAAAAATGGTATCTTCATTCTTGATAAGGTGTATCTATATACAGTTTCATAGTGATATGCATAAAAGCCTAACCGGCTAGTTCATGAATGGTAACCATTTCTAATACTGGCAGGTTTGCCTTTTCGAATCAGGAGTAGTATATTATTTGTAAGAAATAATGGTAAATATTGGAGATAAAGAATGTCGGATGAATTGAATGCAAAGGAATACAAACAATACAGAGACAATCGGGGAGTATCAGATCCATATTTTCCAGAGGGGACGGTTCATGAGGATGTATTCATTATGCTTGGAGATCGTTTGTTTGTGTGGGATAGACCGAAGAATGATGTTAATAAGCAAATTCATGGTATAGATTTCTATACGGCGATTTATGTTTTTAACGATGAGGATAGGCTTGAGGACGATAATCAGATTGTTGATGGTGAGCAACGGGAGCAAGTAATAGGAGAACCAAGGCAGCCGATTGTGGACGGACATCCAATTAATACGAAACACTCCAGACCCAGAGCGGTTATTGGTGAAGTTGAGGGTGTGCTATTTGTAGTGTTTACTGCTGATGAGGGGCTTGATTGGACTGCGACGAGGATTATTTCCGCACGAGCAGCAGATGAAGAAGAGACTAAAACATATTTTGATTGGAAATATGGCGCAGTATAGGTACAATCCGACTTATTGTGATGAAGAGGGGGAAAATGATGAGTTGTAAATATTTAAATCTTCCATTTACTCAGTTTGATCCTGCATATTTGGAATCATTACCGGATGAAGTTTTCTTTGCCAAAAGATTTCGGATCAACGAAGAGGATGAGGAAATTTTGGTAAATAACTCAAGCATTGTTCATGGAAGAAGGTTTTATC
>CAJOOT010000201.1 GCA_905236215.1 uncultured Eubacterium sp. | reverse complement strand
TCGAAAAGTATAAATCCATAGAGAATGCCCATGAGCATCTGGAGGAGATCTCGAATAAACGTCAGAAGAATGCTCTTATGGAGCATTATGATCTTGCCGTACTTTCAAAAAAGCTTGCGGCTATCGACAGACATGCTCCTGTAGAGCTTGATCTTCATCGTTCGAAGCTTAGCAATCCGTATACTCCCGAAGCATATGAGAAAATACGAATGCTGGAATTTCGTCAGATGTATGAGAAGTTCGAGAACAAGGATATTACAAATCCTCTCGAAGGAAAGATTTTTGTTGTCGACGATCCCGATAAAGCGCTAAAAATAGTATCGGAAATAAAAAAAGACGATAGATCGGCTCTTTTTGTATATTCGGTGCCAATAAAAGATTCGGGTGACATCGAAGTAAAAGGGCTTTCATTTTGCAAAGACACCGAGGCATATTATTATTTTCCAAAGAGCATGATTATGCACGACGGAGTGCTTTCGGATATTATAAATACCGTATTCGGGCAATCCGGCAGAATTTTCTGCTATGATTTTAAGGAAGTGCTGAGGCTTGCTTCTGATGAGGGCAGCCTTTCATTTGAACAGGTTGACATAAATCATATTTTTGACATCCGAATCGCTGCTTATCTTCTGAAACCTTCCAAGAATGATTATCCCTATGATGAGATAGCTACGGAATATGCCAATCTTACTCTTCCCGCACCGGGAGATCTTATCAAAAAAAAGATGAACGAAAAAGAGCTTGCGCAAGGTGAAGCCGAGCTTTCCTGTGCTTGTGTTTGCGCGGTATATACTTCGGCGCAGGGTCTGATCAAAGAGCTTGAAGAAAGCGGAGAGATGTCGCTGTATCGGAACATTGAAATGCCTCTTATCTATGCTCTTTATGAATGTGAGAAAAACGGAATGCTCTGTGACAGCGCTGCCTTGAGCGAGTATTCCGAAAGACTTACGGCAAGTATGGACGAGCTTGAAAATAACATTTATGATTCCGCGGGCACAAAGTTCAACATACTTTCTCCCAAGCAGCTCTCAGAGACTCTCTTTGAAAAAATGGGGCTTCCGGGCGCCAAAAAGACCAAGACCGGCTATTCTACCGCGGCAGATGTTCTTGAAAAGCTTGCGCCCAAATACAGCATTGTTTCCGATGTATTAAGTTACCGTCAGCTTTCAAAGCTGCGTTCAACATATGCGGATTCTCTTCCGTCTTATGTATCTTCCGACGGACGCATACATACCCATCTTAATCAGACTGTGACAGCTACGGGCAGGCTTTCGAGCTCCGAGCCGAACCTGCAGAATATTCCTGTAAGAATGGAGCTTGGCAGGCAGATCCGAAAGGTCTTTGCTGCATCTTCAGGCTGCATTTTTGTTGATGCGGATTATTCTCAGATAGAACTAAGGCTTCTTGCACACATGTCGGGGGATGAAAACCTGATAGAGGCTTATAAGAGCGCCAGAGATATTCATGCCATTACAGCTTCACGCGTGTTTGGCATTCCCCTTGATGAAGTTACATCTGAACAGAGAAGAAATGCAAAGGCGGTTAATTTCGGAATTATCTACGGCATAAGTTCTTTTGGTCTAAGTCAGGACCTTTCCATAGGAAGAAAAGAAGCAGAGGCATATATAGAGCAATATTTCGAAGCATATCCGTCTATTAAAGCGTATCTGGACAATCTTGTGGAATTTGCGAAAGAAAATGGTTATGCAACGACGCTATACGGTCGCAGAAGACCTATTCCTGAATTAAAGAGCACAAATTTCATGCAGCGCCAGTTCGGAGAACGTGTGGCGATGAATGCTCCCATTCAGGGCACGGCAGCTGATATCATGAAGATTGCCATGAATCGAGTGTATCAGCGCCTTATAAAAGAAAATATGAAGACCAGGCTGGTGCTTCAAATCCATGATGAGCTTCTTCTGGAAGCACCGTATGAGGAAGAAGAGAAGGCAGGCAGGATACTGCAGGAAGAGATGGAAAATGCCGCGCAGCTTAAGGTGCCGCTAATAGCGGAAGTAAACACCGGCGTGGATTGGTATAGCGTAAAGTAAGTGGTAATATTATGTCGACCAAAGTGATAGGTATAACAGGAGGAATAGGCTCGGGAAAGAGCGCGGTTCTTGATTATATTGAGGAAAATTTCAATGCCAGGATTCTAAAGACAGATGAGATTGCTCATGATGTTATGGAACCCGGTGAAAGATGCTATGAAGCATTGAAGCGGATATTTCCTGATGAAGTATTTCCGGACAATGCACCGATAGATCGCGAACTTATGGCAAAGGCTATGTTTTCGGATGAGTCTCTCAGGCAGAAACTAAATGCCATTGTACACCCTGCCGTTGGGGAATACCTAAAGGAAGAAACCCTAAAAGAAAGAGCCCAAAATAAGTTCGACTATGTTATAATAGAGTCGGCGTTGTATACGGGAGGGGAGTTTGCCCTCCTTTGCGATGCTGTGTGGAATATTCACGCATCCGTAAGTGTGCGAACTGAGCGTCTCAAGAGGACTCGCGGGTACTCGGATGAAAAGATCCGGGATATCCTTAAAAGTCAGGAAAAAAATGATGAGCTCAGACTCACACTACCCGTTCAGATAGACAATGACGGGGATTTTGAAGCTACCAAAACACAGATTAAAAATGCCTTAGGGGGTATCGTGCTTTGAGCGAAAACGAAGAAAAAACTCTGGTCTTTGGACTGGATATAGGCACTAGAAATGTAGTGGGTACGGTTGGCTACCGTGACGAGGAAGAAGTCTTTCATGTGGTGGATCAGTACAGCAGACCTCATACTTCGCGTGCCATGCTTGATGGACAGATTCATGACATCACTGCGGTGGGAAAGACCATTGTGCAGGTTCGCAATGTTCTTGAAGACAGAAACAATACAGAGCTTTCCGAAGTATGTATAGCGGCTGCCGGTCGTGTTTTGAAAACCGTTACTACACGGGTGAGCATAGGTTTTGAAGAGGAGACAATAGTTACATC
>CAJOOT010000200.1 GCA_905236215.1 uncultured Eubacterium sp. | reverse complement strand
TTATGAAAGCATCTACAATCATATTTATTATTCACCTGCAAATTTAAATGCTTCTAAGGGGGCTTCTCAGAATGATGTTTATGATCTTGCAATCATGCTCCGACCGGAAGATATCTGGGAACCTGCAAATATACAGGAAATTTATGACCTATTACCCGGCTGCGCAAAACAGCTTGCCGTAAGTTGTCCGAATCCCGAGCAGCTTACACGGCTGGAAAAGTATGGTGCTGTTTCTGATCTGACCGTAGAAGACCATATATATGCCCTTGTAACATTATGTTAACTTAATTGCATTTCATTATATTTTTCTATAAAATTAACGAATGAATACCAAGATCTATGTGTGTACACACAAAAAATTTCATATGCCTGAAGATGCTGATTCTACCCTGTATACGCCACTCCATGTTGGAAGATCATTATCCCGGGATCTGGGTTACCCGGGGGATGACCGTGGAGAATCCATCTCCGAAAAAAATAAAAACTTCTGTGAGCTGACCGGACTGTACTGGATTTGGAAGAATGTCGACTGTGATATAGTAGGTCTTTGTCACTATCGACGCTACCCTGAACACGATGGGCAACTGTTGTCAAAGGAATACATCGAAAATATGCTGACAAACGGCGGCTACGACATTATTGCTCCTGCCAGCGGCTTTACAGAATATCACTCAAACCGGACACACTACGAAAAGGTACATTTCCCACAGGATTTTCGTATGCTACGCAATATTCTCTCGGAAAAATATCCTGATTATCTTGTGGCCTTTGACCATTTCTCCAATACCAATCTTGCTTCACTTGCGAACATGGTCATTACCAGGAAGGAAATTTTTGATTCCTACTGTGAGTGGCTTTTTGATATTCTGTTCGAGATGGAACGACGCACCGATCTTACATCCTACAATACGTTTCAGGCGCGCCTCTATGGATATCTTTCAGAGCGGCTGTTCCGCGTCTGGCTCTTTATGCATAATTATAAGGTAAAAGAAGAACCCGTACGAATGATTGATGATGTGACGCCGCAGGGAAGGCTGATTTTTTTTGAAGGTGTACATGACACCTTAGATTTGTTTACGAAAGAATTATACAATGCCTTCTCCGGAATGGGTTACAACTGCCTGCTGCTGGATACCAATGATATGAACGCAAGCCTGATCCGCTTAAGCGAATTTATCAAGGAGCCTGTTCTTTCAGCGATTACCTTTAACAATCTTGCCTTTAACATGGAACTGTCGCCCGGAGAAAATGTCTGGGATGCACTCGGTATCCCCATTGTAAATATACTGGTGGATCACCCATTGTGCTTCAGTGATGCATTCGCTTCAGCTCCTTCCAACGCTATAGTTTTAACGATAGACAGAAAACATATGGAATATATATCCCGTTTCTATCCGAATATTCCAATCACCGGCTTTCTTCCTCACGGTGGCAAAGCAATTCACACGTCGGTTAGCAATATCATTGATAGACCGATAGATATCCTGTACGCAGGCGGAATTTCCGCGCCATTCATTGAGGAAATCATGCCGGATTTTACAAATTATTCTTTCGACGCAAAAAAAGTTGGTGACGACGCATACCACAGGATGTTAAGACAGCCTGCTCTTACCACAGAGGAGACCTTGGAACAATCACTTTTGGCAGACAACATCCATCTTCCAAACGAAGAGCTTCGCGATTTTATTGCTGAAATGCGATATGTAGATATGCAAATCGTAACTTTCTACCGCGAAAAGACGTTGCGTACACTTGCCGAAAACGGTTTTTCTCTGACAATCTGCGGCGTCGGTTGGGATTCCTATGACTGGATTAACCTTCCCAATGTGACATATTATAAGCGCATCCCGGTCTTACAAGTCTTTCAACACATGGAAAATGCGAAAATTGTACTCAATACCATGACATGGTTTAAGGACGGAACACATGAGCGTATTTTTAACGGCATGCTGCAAGGTGCAGTGGTTGTTTCTGATTCCTCCATCTATCTAAAAGAAAACTTTCTCTATACACCGAATGTT
>CAJOOT010000199.1 GCA_905236215.1 uncultured Eubacterium sp. | reverse complement strand
CTTTCAACTCATTCTTTCATAGGTCACTTGACACTACCTGTTTTATGAGAGGTTTTTGCCTCTCCGATAATGATTATATGGGAGGTTTGGATGGTTTGTGAAATACCCGATCGGGTGATGATTTATAACGAAAATGGAATAAATAAAATGAAAGCCCATAAAGGTGTAAATAGTGAAAAGTCCCTGATTTACAGCAGTTATGAGCATGTGTTTTATGCGTGAACGGTTATTAAAGTTCGTTTTTTCCTTTGACTTTTGAGATTTCTCTGGTGTAGGCAGCAGTAATGATACCGGTAGGCAATGCTATGACTGCCACTCCGACAAGAGATGATATACTGCTTATAATCTTGCCCACTGTAGTGACAGGAGTGATATCTCCGTAACCTACACCCGACAATGATATGGAAGCCCAGTAGAATGCGTCTATAAAGCTGTCAAAATTCTGAGGCTCCAGCTGGAACATGATAATCCCGGTAATGATAATATAGACAAAAGCCAGAGCAAATACGGCAACCAGCGGGCGCCCGACGCGTCTTAATACATTGGATATAGAGTTAATGGTCTTTGAGTATCGCGCCAGCTTAAATATTCTTGCTATACGGAATAGTCTTATAAGCTGCAGCCCGGATGTGGAAGGTACGAAGAAACATACAATAGGCAGTATGGAGAGAAAATCAATGACTTCCATTGGACTGAAGAGATTCCACAGATATGCCTTATAGCTGAAGTAGCCCATCTTGTAATCCGATGTATAGATGCGAAGTATGTAGTCAACCATAAATACAATAAGAGTGGTCAGGTCTATAAGCCAGGTGAACGAGTTCACGCGTTTTAGGACAAGAGGAACCATACCTACGATAACGCAGGTCATGATCATGGTATCATAGACTTTGCTGACCTTGTCTCCGCCCTGAGCGGCTTCAATAATCTCGTAGATGCGTTTTTTAAATGCGAGCTTTTTCGGGTTCATATATCAACCTCCGCTATTGGGAAAAACAAAGGCGAGTATACCGAATACTATTACGGTAATACTTACGGCTATGGAGAAAAACATGACGATAGAACCGCCGATGTCGGATTTTTGCTCGATACCGTTGTCCTGTATTATCTTTTTTTTGTTTGGTTTAAATGACATTGAAGCCCCCCCACTGCAATGATACAGAATACGTGATAATTATAAGGCTGAGAGAAAGAGTAGTCAACATAATGCCGGATATTGCAAAATAGGGTTTCTGAGCAAAAAAATCTTGAATTTTATCGCCGCATATGATAATATTTTAGCTCGTGATATATATTTTCCTTGCTCCCGGATAGTGTCGGGGGCCTTAGGCCGAAAGGAGGTACGACGCATATGAACAGCTATGAATTGGCGCTTGTTCTGAATGCGAAGATCGAGGACGAAGAGCGCGAGACTGCTCTCAAGAAGGTAAAAGACCTTATCGAGCGTTTCGGCGGAGTCATCAAGGACACAGATGAGTGGGGCAAAAAAAAGCTCGCTTATGAGATCCAGAAGATGTCCGAAGGCTTCTATTACTTCATCCATTTCGATGCTGAAGCTACGGCTCCGGCAGAGATCGAACCGAGAGTTCGCATCGTGGATAACGTCCTTAGATATTTGTGTGTCAGACAAGACGCGTAAATAGAGAGGGTATTTAGTATGAATAAAGTAGTATTGATCGGTAGACTTACCAGAGATCCGGATGTCAGATATTCAAACAACGGCGATAATCAGACGTGTGTAGCCAGATATACACTGGCTGTAGACAGAAGATTCAAAAGGGACAATGATTCCCAATCCGCAGACTTTATCGGTTGTGTCGCTTTTGGACGCGTGGGAGAGTTTGCAGAGAAGTATCTTCATCAGGGCACAAAGATCTGTGTTGAAGGCCGTATACAGACAGGCTCATATACAAACAAAGACGGAAACAAGGTTTATACTACTGATGTAGTAGTGGAAAATCACGAGTTTGTTGAGTCTAAATCGGCATCCGATGAAAGAAGAGCACAGACTCCGCAGCAGGGTTCGGCTTCGGCATCTTCACAGGATGGTCAGCAGTCTCAGGCAGCAGAGGGTTTCCTTAACATACCCGATGGTATTGAAGGAGAATTGCCCTTCTAGGTAGTTACGATCACAGTTCTCTTAATCAGGAGGAAAGATCATGGCTTTTACCAAAGGAGCTGCAGGCGGCGGAATGAAGCGCCGCGGTGGCAGAAAAAGAAAAAAGGTCTGTGTTTTCTGTGGAAATGAAAACACCATAGATTACAAGGATACAGCCAAGCTCAAGAAGTATATTTCCGAGCGTGGCAAGATTCTTCCCAGAAGAATCACAGGAAACTGCGCAAAGCATCAGCGCGAGCTGACCAGCGCCATCAAACGCGCTCGTCACGTGGCACTTATGCCTTACGTAGCTGAATAATTTCAGTATAGTTTTTAAGGGCACTTTTTAGAAGAAATTCCAAGAAGTGCCTTTTTTGCTTTGTGAATGGCCTTAAATAGGCTTCGGATTGTCGCTACTTAACTATAATCAATAATTATTAAAAGAAAGATATCACAATGATAGAATTTCCAATATTTTCAATGATGGCATTTATTCTAACCGTGGCCGGAGGAGTATATCTGATAAGGAAAGATTACCTTACAAAAAAGGATACTTTTTCGATAGTGATTTTTGCTGTATATATGGCACTGTTAGTAAAGGTGGCTTTTTTTCCCATTCCTTATCAAAAGGCGACTATTGACGTGTTGAGAGAAGTCGGATCGGGATATGCGTATAATTTTATACCATTGTCGTCAATTATAAATATAGTGGCAAATAATTCAATACAGACAGCATTAGTTCAGGTGGGAGGGAATTTTCTTCTGCTTATGCCGTTGGGGTTTTATGGTGCTCTAATTTTCCCGCAGAAGAAGATTCAGCAGCTTTTGGTTGTGATTTTGAGTTTCTCGCTGACAATTGAAATAATCCAGTTTATTTTGGGGATGATAATAGCATATCAATACAGGGTTGTGGATGTGGATGATGTTATTCTCAATTTGCTGGGAGGAATTGTGGGAATAGGATTGGG
>CAJOOT010000198.1 GCA_905236215.1 uncultured Eubacterium sp. | reverse complement strand
TCGTGAATCGCTAAGTGAACAGACCCAAAACGGTCTCGAAAAGCATTTGTCAGCCTGCTCGGCTAATTTGTTCTTCCTCTAATAACTTTTTTCTAATATATTTCTATAGTTCCTCTTTTTCATAGAATGAAAGATAAACACAATGTGGAATTTTAGTTCGATGAAATCTTAAGAATTCTTAAGGTGTTTTTTAGTTCGTGATGTGCTATGGTTTTATTGTCAGCATCGTGATATACGATGTACGTTAGAATAATAAAAACCTGGAGATTAATAAAATGAAAAAACTGATTATAGGTGTACTTGCAGCAATGGCTGCATTACTGATCGTAGTAGCTGTCGTATATGGATTTTTATTTAAGGTTCAGCCCTTAAATCCTGATAGCGATGTTATTGATATTCAATATGTTTATTATCAGGATAAAGAAATTGAAGTATCGGATCAAAATAAAGAACAAATGGCCTCTATTCTTTCGTCTGCATCCTGTAAGAGGCAGGAAGGACAGATTCCAAGCTTAAGAGGCGCGGAAAGACTAATTGAAATCGATGGATTGATCGGGGATGATACTATGCATATAGTCTTGGGTGACTATAATTATTATTATGAGTCCGCAGAATCTTACAATTGGTTTGAACTCGAGGGCGGAAATGAGATTAAGTCTAAAATTCTGGATATAATTAATAACGCTAATCCGTAACTGAATGTTTATGACGATGACCGCTTGTTTGAGAGTGCGTATACGGAAACGCACTCTCAGGACTCATAAGATTCACTCTTTAGCAGCCTTTAATTTCACATAGCATCAGGTGCTGAAAATCCCAGCACATCAATACACTTCTCCAACACTCTTTTGGTAATGTCAAGGAGCGCGATCTGTGATGATAACCTTTTTTTGTCTTCCTGACCAAGTATCCTGGTTTCGTGGTAAAAGCTGTTGAATGCATTGGAAACCGCATATATAAATGCGCAAATCTTATGCGGTGCAAGCTCATCAAACGCATTCTCCATAACCTCGTTGAATTTGGAGATCTCCAGCATGAGATTCTTTTCATAATCATCACATGGCGCCATAAGCGCAGCCGGATCCACAACATTTCCACCTTCAACATACTTTCTGATAACGGACTTAATCCTGACAATGGTATACAAAATATAAGGTCCGGTATTTCATTCAAATGACGTAAATCTGTCTATATCAAACACGTAGTTTTTGGAAGCCTGATTGGAAAGATCTCCGTATTTAAGGGCGGCAAGAGAAACTACACGAGCCGTCTTCTTCAGCTCCCCGATATCGGTCTTCTCTCCCCGTTCTTTTTGGTTTACAATCATTTTTTCAAGCATAGCCTCATCTATCATATCAATAAGGTTCGAAAGCTTCATAACGCCGCCTTCACGTGTCTTAAACGGCTTTCCGTCTTTTCCGTTCATGGTTCCGAAACCAAGGAAATACAATGTGGTATCAGGCTTTACCACGCCTGTCTTATAAGCTGCGCGAAATACCTGAGTGAAATGCATTTCCTGACGTTTATCAACCACATAAAATACCCTGTCCGGAGAATAATCCTTCATTCTCTGAACCAGAGTAGCAAGATCCGTCGTTGCATAAAGCGATGCACCGTCTGATTTACGCACTATGCATGGAGGTATCTCCTTTGAGTCAGACTCCTTTGCCACATCTATAACAAGAGCTCCATCACTCTCATAAGCATAGCCTTCCTTTTCAAAACGCGATATCATATCCGGCACATATTTTTGAGCATCGGATTCTCCGAGCCAAAGATCAAAAGAAACATTAAGTCTTTCGTAATTCTTCTTCATATCAGTAACGGAAACATCAAGAATATGCTTGAGTAAAGCGTTATATCCACGCCTTCCACCCTGAAGCTCCGCTGTAGCTTTAAGCGCTCTTTCATGAAAATTTTCATCTTCTTTGGAACGGGCACTGGCTGCCGGATATATCTCTTCAAGCTCCTGAGCCGTAAAGGGTGCCTCATTTGGATACACCCCGTCAAATGACTCATCAAAATACACGGGATCTATACCTCTGTCCCTGCATTCTTCTATGATAAGCCCCATCTGAAGGCCCCAGTCTCCCATATGAACATCTCCGATCACCTCATGACCGCAAAAACGTCCCATGCGTTTAACAGCCTCTCCTATAACAGCTGAACGAAGATGTCCTACATGAAGGGGCTTGGCTACGTTTGGTCCGCCGTAATCTACAATAATAGTATCTTTGTGGGATGCTTTCCGGGCTCCGCAATCGGGATCAAGTGCCATATTTCTAAGGTATTCGCCCAAAAAAGAAGACCTGACAGTAAGGTTCAAAAAACCGGGCTTTACCGCTTCTGCTTTTTCAAAAGTAGCCGAATCACCTAGTACCGAAGCTACAGCGCCGGCAATATCAAGAGGACTTTTTCCAACCTGTTTTGCAAGACGCATAGAACCGTTCGACTGATAGTCACACAAATCCGGTCTGTTAGACACAGTGACTACACCTGCGTTTCTGTCAAATCCGGCTTTTTCAAAAGCGTCTTTTATTTCTTCTTCTATGATATCTTTAATTTTAGTCATTTCATTAGTCCTTATTTAAGAAGATCGTCTATTCCAGACCTGTCGTTTTGTTTCAGAATGGCGCTGACCGCATCCATGGTATCATCATCAACCGGTCCGGTACCGTACTCGCCCGAAAACGAATTCGTGGCTGCATTGTAGTTTTCATTTTCAAGATCTTCGGCATGTTGACGTGCCGCATCTATCTCAGCCTGCTTCTGAGCCGCATCTGCATTGGCTTCCGCCTGTAACCTGGCTATGATTTCAGCCGCAAGAGCAGCTTCATCATCACTAAGACCGGACATATCAGCTTCTTCCTCTTCTGCCACAGGCTCAGTCTCGGGTTCAGGTTCCGGCTCTATTTCAGGTTCCGGTTCATTTTCGATGACAGGCTCTTCTTCATAAACCTCTTCTTCAGAAGACTCCTCCATTGCAGCTTCTTCCGCGGCGGCCTGTTCAGCTTCGTACTCACGCTCAGCCTCTTCGTTTTTTTCTTTCGCTCCTTCGCCAATGAAAAAAACACGCATGGGCATATATACCATTTGCCATACCTTTACCACGTTCCTGCGAAATCTTTCCCACCAGTTATATTGGTTAATCCTCTCACTCATTTCACAACCTCCAAAAGTCTCCCCAAAAAAAATGGCGTCTCTTCCCGAGTGACGCCATTCATAAAAATGTTTTCAAGCTTTTTATTTTTTTCTCAGGAAATCGGGAATCTTGATGTCCTTTTCCTGAATATTACTCTTGGGCTGTCCGGGACGATTTATCTGCGATGTGGTCGCTGTCTGAGCTGCTCCATCTGCAGTAGCTGCCGGACGAGTAGCTGCTGTGCGTGCAGCCGAAACATGCGGAACGGCATTGGATGCTGTCGATGTAGCTGCAGGCTTGGGACTCTGTGTAAATCTCGCAGCCGAATTGGTGGTCGGATATGTGAGATTCGGTTTCATGATACCCGAAAGACCTCCAAGTCTGGAGACATCCTCCGCCTGCTCAAGACCTGTGGCAATAACCGTAATCATGGCCTCATCGGTCTGCTTGTCATCAAAAATAGCTCCAACAATAATGTTGGCATTATCACTAACAAGATCATGCACATAACTAGATGCTTCATTGACATCATTCAATGTAACATCTCCCGAAATATTAATAAGAACGTGCGATGCACCATTGATGGTAGTCTCAAGGAGCGGACTCTCCACAGCTGCATGCACTGCTTCAACAGCCTTTTCATCTCCTTTTGCGGAACCGATACCGATATGCGCAAGCCCCTTGTTTTTCATAACCGTCTGAACATCAGCGAAGTCCAGATTTATAAGTCCGGGCACATTGATAAGATCGGTGATACCCTGAACAGATTGCTGAAGCACTTCATCAGCTTTTTTCAGAGCCTCCGGCATGGATGTACGTCTGTCTACTATCTCAAGAAGCTTGTCATTGGGAATTACGATAAGCGTATCAACAGCGTCTTTAAGTTTTTCGATACCGCCCTCGGCATTAATCATTCTGGCCTTGGCCTCAAACTTGAAAGGCTTGGTAACAACACCTACGGTAAGAATATCAAGATTCTTTGCAAGCCTTGCTATAACGGGAGCTGCACCTGTTCCTGTGCCTCCGCCCATTCCGCAGGTGACGAATACCATATCCGCACCACGGATAGCAGCCTCAAGTTCTTCCGAGCTCTCTTCCGCTGCTTTCTCTCCAATCTCGGGCTGCGCACCTGCGCCAAGTCCCTTAGTAAGCTTTTCTCCTATCTGAATAAGCTTTTTCGCTTTACAGAGCGATAAAGCCTGCTTGTCTGTATTAACGCCTATGAACTCAACACCGCCAATCTGCTCGCCAACCATACGGTTTACAGCATTATTGCCGGCTCCGCCGACACCTATTACAAGAATTCTGGCAGTGGCTCTCTCTTCGGCCGCAGTTAACTCTAACAACGCCTTTCCTCCTAACATTCTCTATACGTATTACAATATATATAAATCCCGGGAGCCTGAATACGAACCCACTCTATATGATTCGATCACATCCCCCGCACATTCTCAATACTATCGACAGCCGCAAATAATACTCCCAACTGTCATCCAGATATTTTTATACTTCTCTATAATACAAATTTTCGTAACAGATTTCAACAAAAAATTCAAGTTTCCTTAAAAATAATATCATCGGAATCCTTCGACCACTCAGTAAGATCAATCTTTCCTTTTTTTCCGATAAGTTCGGGTAAAATATATGCCAACCGCTCTATTTTGGCAGCGGTACGTGTATCAAGTCCAAGCTCTACTGTTATGTCCGAAAATTTAAGAAGTATGTGCGCTCTGTCGGTGACACCTATAAGGTCTGCACTCATGCCCTCTTTTTTTATGTAATAAATTACATCCTTCAGATAATCCATAGCCGTGCTGCGGGAAAGGTTCAGCTTTTCTCCAATAACCGGCGTACTGCCCAAATTACCGGTAACAGTGACAGGCCCTGATATCTTTCTGTCGGATATCTCGGTCACAATGCCGCCTTCATCAAAATAGACATATCTACCCACGGCTTGAGCAGAAATATCACTTGCGGAGTTTGCGACAACATCTCCCGATGCCAAAGGCACACCGACATCTCCCGACTCAAAAGGAGCATCTCCGGATTCAGAAGTACCAGAAGCATCCCCTGATTCGGAAATATCCGCGGCATCCCCTGATTCAAAAGCACCTACGGTATCAAGGCATCCGGTCATATTCTTCTCAGTAACGCTGATCATCACCTCTCCGGGTGAAAGCATCCTGTATGATACATCTTCTATAAAAGGAATCTCCACGTGATCCATAAATGTCTTCCTAAACAAAAAGACTATGGTATTGTCACAATCAGCCTCTGTTACGCAGAATTCTTCGATCTCTTCGGCCGTATAAAGATCCGTCCCCTCAAGTGATATCTTTTTAAGCCCAAAGCCAAAGTATATCACCAAAAAAGACACCAATACTATCGATCCGACGATCACTATCGTTTTTATGATGCGCTTTATTATACGCTGCTTTCGCCTTTTTTCACGTATCATCTTCGTTCTTTCCGGTTTCTTCGTTTTCTGTAGTCTTACCATTCACCAACTTGAGGTAAGGCTTTTGTACTGAGGCAGAAGTCTTTTCCACAGCAAGACTCTTGAGTCTGATACCGTGTGACACACTAAGGACTATCCCCATCTCTGCCAGAAGAAAAGCCAGGCTTGTTCCGCCGTAACTGATAAAAGGCAGGGTAACTCCGGTGTTGGGCATTGAATTCGTAACAACGGCAATGTTTAGCACCACCTGAATAGCAATGTGCGCCATAACACCCACAACCAGAAAACTGCCGAACATGTCATTTGAATTCTGGGCAATCACCATAAATCTCCATATCAGCATCAGGAAGACTATGATCACACAAACAGCTCCCACAAGCCCCAGTTCCTCACATACTATTGAAAAGATCATATCATTTTCCGGTTCGGGGACATAGCCCAGCTTTTGAAGACTTTCTCCAAGACCTTTTCCAAATATTCCACCGGATCCGATTGCATAAAGACCCTGCAATGTCTGATATCCGCTCTTGTACTTCCCCGGGTTGAGCCAAACCTGGATACGAGAGATTCGATAAGAAAACATCATAAGGAAAACCGCTCCGGCGGCTGCTATAAGAGCAATTATTCCGGCAAATTGCAAATATTTGGGACTGGCTACAAATACCATAACTGCTGCTACTGCAATTATGATTATAGCTGTACTTAAGTTTGATACTGCGACCATTACAAACATAGGCGCTGCTGCAAACATCAAAACAAGAATCGTCTTAAACCTGCCCAGTTTTTTTTGCGGAACGCGGCTTATCATGGCTGCCAGAAAAACGATAACGGCAAATTTGGCTGTTTCCGAAGGCTGAAATGACATACCTCCCAGAGAAAGCCATCTGGTAGATCCGCCGTAATTTGCAGATGCACTGGAAAAAAGAACCATTCCGTTTAGCAAAATAGCCACTACATATACAACAAACGCCAGCTTATCCCATATATGATAGTCGATAAAAGCAATCACCATCATGATCACTAATCCGCCCAGTGCAGCAACCCCCTGCTTTTTTGCATAAAACGCAGGGTCGGAGAACTTAATTCCGGCATTGTATGAACTGACCGAATAAAGCATTACAAGTCCAAACACCACCAAAAAAATCACGATAAAGACCATCGCCCAATCAAAATATCGTGGTTCTCGTTTTTTATGTGCGGTTTTGGTTTTCGATCCTTTCTTAGACATCAGCTTTCCTCTGCGCAGTTTACATAAGATTCTTTACCAGCTTTTTGAACAAATCTCCTCGTTCTTCATAATTCTTAAACATCCCCCAACTTGCACAGGCAGGGGAAAGAAGAACATTCTCACCATCGGAAGCCTCTGAGGCGCATATATTAAACGCCTCTTCAAAGCTGTCTGCAAATGCATAATTCTTAAATCCGTATTTTTCGCAGGTATCCGCAATGATCTGTGCGGTCTGTCCGATGAGCACCAGCTTTTTAACCTTTCCGTCAAAAGCCTCAACCCACTCGTCGAAGGGTATCTTTTTATCATAACCTCCGGCAATAAGATAGGTGGGAGCATCCATGGCTCTAATGCCCTGAACAGCAGCATCGGGATTGGTACCCTTAGAGTCGTTGTAATACCTTACTCCTTTTACGGTCCCCGAATACTCTATCCTGTGGGGAACAGCCTTAAACGATGATATCACTTCAACCATTGACTCATAAGTCATTCCGAAAGCCTCGCCCACAGCCAGTGCCGCCATTACATTTTCGGCATTACATACACCCACAAGGTTCATATCGCGAACATCCATGATTTTCGTGATATTTCCGTCCTTCGCCCGTACTATCATTTTTTCATCCAGATAGAATCCGTCATCCAATATCTTAGACGAGGAGAAAAACACCGGTCTGGCAGGACAGCGTTTTGAAAAATCAAACGCCCACTCATCAGATGCATTCAATACGCATACATCATCCTCAGTTCCGAGATTTGCCACTCTTTCTTTGGCCGCAGCATAGTTTTCCATAGTCTTATGTCTGTCAAGATGATCCGGAGTAAGATTAAGAAACGCCGATACATTGACGTGAAACTTATCTATAGTCTCAAGCTGAAAGCTGGAAATTTCAAGTACCGTCACACTCTTATCTGTGGTCTTATCCGCAATATCGGTATAAGGATCACCAATGTTGCCGGCCACATACACATCTTCAAACTGCTTTTTAAGAAGCTCTCCTATAAGAGTGACAGTGGTTGTCTTTCCGTTGGTGCCGGTTATGGCTGCAATCCTTCCTTTGGAGAAAAGATAAGCAAGTTCAATCTCGCCGATAACATCTACCTTGTTCTCCCGGCATTTTACAACTATGTCCGTATCAAGCGGAACTCCTGGGCTTACCACCGCCCTTTCAAAGCCCTTGATATCCTCCGCCGACATATCCCCCAGATAAATATTTACAGAATTATCTTTAAGAGCCTCTGACCGGCTCCTTATCTCATCTACCGATAAGGATTCGTTGCTGTCAAAAAGAGCATATTCACATCCGTTTCTAAAAAGCAATCCTGCTGACGAAATACCGCTCTTTCCCGAACCTATGATAAGCGTCTTGCCCTGTAATCTCATTATACTCTCCCTATGATGAAGGCCAGATAGCCAAGTGCACACAAGCCTATGCTGCAAACAGTAAATACAACCACCACTTTAACCTCTGACCATCCGCCCAGTTCAAAATGATGATGTATGGGTGCCATACGAAAAACTCTCTTTCCGCCGGTCTTCTTGAAGTACGAAACCTGAATGATGACCGAAAGCACCTCTATAAAATAGATAAATCCCACAATCAGTATAAAAACAACAGTGCCGGTCATATAACCTGCCGCTGACACAAAACCTCCAAGAGCCAAAGAGCCCGTATCTCCCATGAACACTTTTGCCGGATGATGATTATAGATAAGAAATCCCAGCAACGCTCCAATAACAGCAGCACATATAGTCTCAATCCCGGCTCCAAGCATCATGGAAACAACGCCAAAGAACACAGCAACCGGAATGGTAACACAGGACACCAGCCCGTCAAGCCCATCGGTAAAATTCACTCCGTTTACAGTGCCAAGCACTGCAAAATAAAGTAAAAAATATCCGAAAGCTCCTATATACACACTCTGACCAAGGAACGGTATCATGACATTTGTAAACATACCGGTTCCGTATTTAAATATGACAATAATAAGAAAAATCGTAACAACCACAATTTCAAGGAGCATCTTCTGTCTGGGCAAAAGTCCGTCACTCTTACGTTTGACAACCTTTAAGTAATCATCAATAAACCCGATAATACCAAAGCCCAGGGTGAGTATCATTACGGGAATGATTGCCGGATATATAAAAGAAAAAATAAGCGATGTGAGCAATACACCGGATAATATCATGACTCCTCCCATGGTAGGAGTGCCTGTTTTCGACTGATGTGACTTAAGTTCTTCTCTTTCCGTCTGGGATGCCTTCATACGTCTTAAAGCAGGAATTACAAAAGGTCCCAGTACAGCAACTATTCCAAATGATGCCGCGCAGGCGATTATCATATCTCTAATATTCATTGGATACCTCGATTTTAGAATTGATCACTTTGTTACAAACCAAATGATATTACAACAAATCTCGAGATTCTTCAACTCTACTCTTCGGTAGGGAAAATATTCATGTAAGGTAATATCTCGGAAAATATCTCCTGTGCAAGTTCAGTAGCAAAAGAACTCTGCGCCTGATTCTCGTCATTGGGCTCATCGATTACCACATAGACCACCACCTCCGGGTCATCCACCGGTGCAAAGCCAATAAATGAAACAAGATAATTCTGCTTGTCACGCGGAACCTTCTCTCCGGTACCTGTTTTTCCTCCTATAGTATAGCCTTTAACTTGTGCGGGAACAGCCGTACCACGCTCAACGGTCTGATACAGATACTCACGAAGATAATCGGAGGTCTCATTTGAAACCGTCTCTCTTAGCAAAACAGGATTAAAGGTCTCAACCGTATTGCCGTCAGGATCAACTATCTTTTTCATTACATGAGGCTGGTAATAGTTTCCGCCGTTAATGACCGATGAGAATGCACTTGCCACCTGCACCATGGTACAGTTAAAGTTTTGTCCGAAACTATTTGTAGCAAGATCTACAGGCCCCATATTTTCCTCATTGTAAATAAGGCTTGAGGTAAGTGCCTCTCCGGGGAGATCAATTGTAGTTCTTAGCCCAAAATTAAATACATTCTGATAATGACAGAAACTTTCCTTCCCCATCGCCATTGCTATTTGCATGAGTGCATCATTGCATGACTGCTCAAGAGCTCCCGAGAAGGTAAGCATGCCGTGCCCTGATGTATGAGAACATTTGATGGTAGTATCGGCAATCTTTTGGTATCCGTCGCAGTAATATGTCTCCGTTCCGTCACAGGTACCACTGTCAAGGGCACCTGATATCGTAAACACCTTGGCCGTTGAGCCGGGTTCGTAGGTCTTGGATATACAGAAATTTTGCCAGATTTCATTAAGAGCATTGAGCTCTTCTTCATCAGACATTGCAGCTATTTCATCAGCATCATAGTAGCCGCTAAGATCTCTTGGATTAGAAAGATCAAATGAGGGATACTGCGCCATGGCAAGTATCTCTCCGTTGTCGGGGTCCATTACGATAACAGCTGTATTACTGCTTCCGTCATCATCTTTTCTGTATGCACCCGCATGAGCCTCATTGAAGGCCTTTATCTTCTTTTCCACCACAGACTGTATATTGATGTCCAACGTACTGACAACCGTATTTCCGTCAGTGGCAGGTATGACAGTGGGCTCAACATCGCTGTCAGCATTGAGATATCCGTATTCTCTGCCGTTTATACCGGTAAGAACATCATCATATGAAGACTCGATACCAGCCATAGCCGTACCGTCAGAATTTGTAAAGCCAACCACGTTGGCTGCAAGTGTCGGATATGTATACTGGCGGATATACTCATTTTCAAACCAAACCCCCGCAATATTGGGATAGTTTTCATCATCGTTCATCTTCTCAACAAATCCCTGTATCTCATCATATGAGAGATCTTCAAGAAGAATATGGTACCTGCTGTCCGGCTTTTTATTGATATAAGCCCTTATTTCGGTTTCATCAAGATCCGGAAAGCTTGCACAAAGTTCGGTAACAGTCTGTGTTACGCTGTCTTCCTCCGTAGAAAGCATGATGAATACGTCCAGTATCAGATTGTAGACTTTTGTACTTGTAGAGAGAATTGTGCCGTTTCTATCCGTGATGTCTCCCCTTCTGTAGGGCAGCACAGCACTGTCGTAAGCCTGTTGCGAAAGAACGATCTTCGCGTAGGAATCTCCGCTGACAGCATTTATATATGTCAATCTTCCTATCAACGCAAGAAAAGCAAGCGTGATGATCACAAATACGATCGTCAGCTTGCGTTTCATCTTTATGTGTATCCTTTTAACTTTCAGTTTCTTCAATGTTCCTTATCTCCAACCGTTAATACAAGTATACATCATCTGGAAGAATTCATGTAGTCCTGATCTCCGGTAGAGTAATATATAATCTGGTCAGAGGTGGGATAATCCATGCCAAGACCAAGTGCTCTCTGCTTGATTTCTTCAAGATCCGCAGTGGTATTGATCTTAAGCTCTGTCTCATCGTTATCGGACTTTAAGTTCAAAACCTCGGACTCAAGCCCTGATATATCCGATACATAAGTAAGCGACTGTGACTGAAGATAAATATATATTCCGCAAATAGCAAAAAGTGTACAGGTGCACATCGTAAGGAACATCACATATACCGGGCTCATATAGAGCGCCCTCTCTCTGTTCCTTTCCGTGCGGCGCATAGCCAGTTGTCTGCGTCTCTTCTCGCGAAGAGTGCTTCTATCCGGCTGAGCCCGTCTTCTTCGGGGCTTTTCAGCAGGTACAGCCGTTCTTACGGTGTTACCTTCCACCTGCCACAAATCATAACCAAAGTCGTTTTTTTCATTCTCATTATTCATCCCCATATCCTCCATGAAACTATTTAGCCACCATCCTTGTGAAGCTCCTTAATTTGGCGCTTCTTGCCCTGGAATTTAGTCTCAGCTCTTCTTCCGAAGCCACTATCGGTTTTTTCAGAGCCTTTCCTTTTGACTTGTTTCCGCACACGCACACCGGAAATGAAGGCGGACATGTGCATGGGTTTTCGTTCTTCCTGAATTTTTCCTTTACTATACGGTCTTCCAACGAATGAAACGTGATGACCGCCAACACACCTTTGTCATTTAATATATCAATCATGCTATCCAGACTTTTCTCAAGCTGCGTCAGCTCTCTGTTCAGTTCTATCCTGATGGCCTGAAATGTACGCATCGCCGGGTTGCCGCCGGTCTTTTGGACTTTCATGGGAATGGCACTCGAAACTATGTCGGCCAGTTCTCCGGTAGTCTTAATCGGCTCCTTTTCCCTTTCTTCCACAATGCGTTTGGCTATATTATTTGCAAAACGGTCTTCTCCGTATTCGCGAATAATTCTTGCAAGTTCCTGCTTGCTGTATGTATTGACCACATCATATGCACTCAAGGTATCCTCCCTGTCCATTCTCATGTCCAAAGGTGAATCTTTTTCCAGATAGGAAAAACCACGTTCGGGATCATCAATCTGATGGGAGGAAACGCCAAGGTCGAGCAGAATGCCGTCTACCCGCTCGACCCGGAGGCGTCTGAGTAAAACAAATAAGTGTTCGTAGGTGTCTTTTATAATGGTAACTCTGTCGGAAAATTCTTTGAGTCGCTCTGTTGACGCTTCTATAGCCTCTTCATCACGGTCAATTCCGATGAGTCTTCCGCCTTCTTCCAGGCGTTTTGCGATCTCGTATGAATGTCCGCCACCACCAAGTGTGCAGTCAACATAAGTCCCGTTAGGCTTTATATCAAGTGCCTGTATTGTCTCTTCCAATAAAACAGGGATATGTTTAAATTCCGTAACCGCCACCTCTTTTCGATCAGCTCTTCTATATATTCTCTCTTATATATTAAAACCGAATTCGTTCAGTTCATCGGCAACATCATCCATGGCTTCGTAATCACTGTAGTCGTTCCATCTGTCGGCACTCCAGATTTCCACTCTGTCCAGCACACCGGCAAACACTGTCTCCTTTTTCATCCCTGCGTATTCCCTAAGCATGGCCGGAATAAGTATGCGTCCCTGCTTATCAAGCTCCACGGAGCAAGCGCTGGATGTAAAGAATCTTGCAAATTTTCTGGCTGTTTTGTTTCCGGTAACAGGAAGTGTTTTTAGCTTTTCTTCAAAGGCTCCCCACGCTTCTGCCGGATACGCAAAAAGACATCCATCCATTCCGCAGGTGATTACGAACTCGTTTCCGAGCCCCTCACGGAACTTAGCAGGAACCGTAAGTCGTCCCTTATCATCCAATGTGTGGTTGTACTGTCCCATGAACATGTTCAATCACCACTTCCTACCACTTTGTTACCATTTTACCCCACTTATGACCACATTCTACACTTAAATCCCCGGAATTGCAACCCCTAAATATAGTGCTTTTACTTGAAAATACATACTTTATGAGCGTTGTAAAGGTTGGTGGTGGATTGTGGGGGGATTTTTACACCATATGGATTAT
>CAJOOT010000197.1 GCA_905236215.1 uncultured Eubacterium sp. | reverse complement strand
CTCCGTACATAAAATCCTTCCTGACCATTTCCTGAAGAGCCAGAGACTCTATATGGATGGTCTTTGAGTAATTCTCAAGGAAAATCTCATATCGGGAATAAATCTCATCCTCCGTAAGTACTCCATGCTTTGTAAAAAGCTCGATACTCTTTTCACTTATAAATGCAGGCATGGAATCCGGAAGTGATTTCAGATTGCTTAGTCCGCGCTTTTTTGCTTCTTTGACCCACTCTTCGGAGTATCCGTTTCCGTTAAAAAGAATTCTCTTATGTTGCTCGAGAATCTCTTTCAAAAGACTCTTTATCCTTTGCTGAAGCTCCTTTTTGGGTACGGACTTTAATTTCTCATATATTTCCGAAAGCGCCTCTGCTACAGCCGTATTAAGAACAATGTTGGCATTGGCTACCGATACTGCCGATCCCGGCATACGAAACTCAAATTTGTTGCCGGTAAAAGCAAAAGGTGATGTGCGGTTTCTGTCCGTAGTGTCTTTGGTAATATGTGGCAACACTTCCGCTCCCACTCCCATCTTCTGCTTTCCCTTACCCTGAAATTCGGTAGCATCGGCAATTGACTGGAGTACCTCTGCAAGTTCATCACCCACAAAGATGGAAATGATGGCGGGCGGTGCCTCGTTACCGCCAAGACGATGATCGTTTCCGGCGCTTGCTACCGATTGGCGAAGAATATCCGCATACTCATCCACAGCCTTGATAACTGCCATAAGGAAAATAAGAAATCTGGTGTTTTCTTCCGGATGCTTGCCCGGATCCAGAAGATTTATTCCTGTATCGGTTGAAATGGACCAGTTGTTATGTTTACCTGATCCGTTAATGCCTTCAAAGGGTTTTTCATGGAGAAGACAAGCCAATCCGTGTTTGTCTGCCACCTTCTTCATAATTTCCATTGTCAGCTGGTTGTGATCTACGGCAATATTTGCATTCTCAAACACAGGTGCGAGTTCATGTTGAGCCGGTGCCACCTCGTTGTGCTTGGTCTTGGCCGGAACTCCCATTCTCCAAAGTTCCTCATCAAGGTCATGCATAAATGCAGCCACTTTCGGCTTAAGCACTCCGAAGTAATGGTCCTCCATCTCCTGTCCTTTGGGCGCGGGGGCTCCCATAAGTGTTCTTCCGCAGAAGACAAGGTCTTTTCTTCTTTTGTACATTGCCTTGTCTATAAGAAAATATTCCTGTTCAGAACCCACAGTGGTAGTAACATGTGTAACATCCGTATCTCCCAAAAGCTGCAGGACTTTTACTGCCACTTTGTTCAGCGCTTCCATTGAACGAAGGAGCGGTGTCTTTTTGTCGAGAGCTTCTCCGCCATATGAAATGAATGCCGTCGGAATATAAAGTGTGCCGTCTTTGACAAAAGCCGGTGAAGACGGATCCCACGCGGTGTAACCTCTGGCCTCGAAGGTAGCCCTTAAGCCTCCTGAAGGGAAACTGGAAGCATCCGGTTCACCCTTTACAAGTTCCTTGCCGGAAAACTCCATAATCACGCTTCCATCCGGCTCCTGAGAAAGGAAACTGTCGTGCTTTTCAGCTGTCAGACCTGTCATCGGCTGGAACCAGTGTGTGAAGTGGGTGGCGCCCTGTTCAAGGGCCCACTCCTTCATGGCTGTTGCCACAGAATTGGCAACGTCAAGTTCTAAATGTGTACCATTCAGAATAGTCTTATGCACAGCCTTATAAATATCCTTGGGAAGTCTTTCCCTCATTACTCTGTCATTAAACACTCCGGATGCATATACATCCGTAATCGTCTCATTAGCATTCATCTTTTTTCTCCTAAAATGATCTACTCAACATCCTGTAATGCAGCATAGTCTTCTTCTCCTGTACGGATCTTGACTACCTTCGCTATATTGTATACAAAAATCTTTCCGTCTCCGATGTGCCCTGTGTAGAGTGCCTTCTTGGCAGATTCTATTACAGATTCTACCGGGATCTTGCTTACTACTATCTCTGCTTTAATCTTGGGAAGCAATGTTGCGTCGACTTCAACGCCTCTGTACCTGTCTCCGCCTCCCTTCTGGATACCGCAGCCCATTACCTGAGTGACTGTCATACCCGTTACGCCAAGCTCGTTCATGGCGCGCTTCAGGTATTCGTACCTTGTGGCTTTGCATATGATGACAATCTTGTGAATACCTGTATTGATATCAGGCAGATCAACAGGTCTTTCGACCTTCACCGCAGCATTCCTGAGGGCATCTGAAGCATCCTCATATTCTTCAATACCAAGATCCGTGTTTTCATTGGCCT
>CAJOOT010000196.1 GCA_905236215.1 uncultured Eubacterium sp. | reverse complement strand
TGTTATCTTTAAATATCCCGTGGATGAAAGCACTCTTTATATCAAGAGGGTTATCGGACTTCCCGGCGAGAACATCAGGATTGAAGAAGGAAAGGTATATGTGGACGGAACTGTGCTTGAGGAGGATTATCTTCCTGAAGAGTGGATAAACTCCAATGACGGCTACGAATTTAATGTCCCCGAGGGATCATACCTTATGCTTGGAGATAACAGGAATGTATCGGTAGATGCCAGGTTCTGGGCAGGGCAGGCTTTGTCTGAGGGCTTGGCGGACACGAGTGAAGAGGCACAGGAATACACCTATGTGAAAAAGGAGAAGATAGTGGCCAAAGCCATGTTTGTATTCTGGCCATTTAGTGATATAACATCATTATGGTAATGCTTTGTCTGAAAAAGAATATGCTTTTGACCATGGTCAGCGCGTCGGCTCTGACCATTTTGGTATTTTCGCTATCTTTTCTTTACGGATGCAGTGCATCGGAACCTGTTACGATATCCGTCTCCGGGAACACTTGCGGTGGTGCGCTTGAAGATATAAACGAATCACTTATGACCATAACCGAAGAGTATAAAAGCTTTAGTATATATACCGGATCACTCTGGCACCTTTCGGGGAAAAAAGGATTAATTCCTTCGGAAGCGGCATATCAGATGAGAAAGGCCGATGAGAATGTATGGTCTTTTCTTCAGGGGCCCAGAGCCTGGGCCAACAGAAACATCTGGTCGGGAGAGTGGAGCGGTTTCATAATGAACGGAAAATCTTTTGGAAGCTTTGGATGTGGATTTTGCTGTATGGCTAATATTTACAATACCTTAAGCGGTAGGGAATCCTCTCCTGTGGATCTGTATGAGCGTGCTTTGACGGCAAGCGGATATGCTGAGGTTTCAAACGGTACGGGAGCCATAGGGTGGGGAGAACTGAAAAAAACCCTTAAGTCCTGTGGAATGGACTGTGACGTGTATTATGCCGCAGAGGATTTTGAGGAGTTTAAGTGTGACCTTAGGAATTCCGCGAGTATGATAGCCCTTGTATGGAGCGCCGAGGATAATACATTTTGGCAGGATACTCCGGGACATTATGTAAACATATGGAATTACCGTTCATCGGATGATACGGTTTTTTTGTGTGAGCCGGGAAGCCCTACCAACAACCGCGCCAGGATTCCTGCTAAATATGTGTATAATGCACTTAAGATGACCAGCAAATTTCAATATCTTATCGTTAAGGAATATGACGAGAAAAAGGATACTTTTAAGTGCAACAATATCGATGAAAACTGGGTCAGACCCTAATCAGTGTGTCAGTACCCTGGAAAATCACCAAACAGGAGAAGTATTGGAGAAATTAAAATGAAAAGAATTGCAAGAGTAATTATTGCGTTTGCCGTGTTTGTGGGAACTGTGTTTGTACTGCCCGAGACGACATTTGCGTATGACAGCGATAATCCCGATTATAAGGGGTATGATGTCAGTTATTGGCAGGGCCGGATTGATTGGGAAAGCGCAAAGGATGAGCTGGATTTTGTGATCTTCAGACTGGCACACGGTTCGCAGATTGATACATACTTCGATTACAATGCTTCAATGTGTGAAAAATACCACATTCCCTATGGAGTATATGTATACAGTACAGCTACTACGGTATCGGGAGCAAAAAAGGATGCCAAGCGCGCAATAGCAGCTCTTAAACAGTATTCGCCCGATTTGCCTGTGTTCTGGGATATAGAAGAGACATCCACATTCAAAACAGTATCAACCTCAAAACTTGCCAAGATGGCATTTGCGTTTTGCGATAAGATAAGTGATGCCGGTTATAAAGCCGGTGTTTATTCCAGCGCATATTACTGGTATCTGTATCTAGATAAATTTGCTAAAAAGGATGACACCTACAGTCACTGGGTGGCTCAGTATCATTCGGATTACTGTGTATACGGCGATGAAGAGGCGATTGAAGACAGCGGTGTAACCTGGGCTTATAACAAAGATTATCACAGGTATGATATCTGGCAATATGGTTCCACTGACAAGGTCTCATGGGATGATTCGGTTTATATCGACGGGGATTACTGGTATGGAACACTGGGGCTTACGAAGCTGAAAAAACTTTCCGGGCTTTCCAATGCCATTACCTTGAAATGGAAGAGGGCTACCAGTGCAAAGAAGTACGTGATTTACAGAAAGGAAGGTGAGGGAGGAACATATGAAAAGATAGATACCACAGAGGAAAATACATACACTGACAAAAGCGTGAAGTCCGGGAAGAAGTATTATTACAAGATCCGTGTGGTGACAGGCACTTCGGCCAAGGATACCAGCAATGTCAAAGCTGCATGGTATCTCAAGACCCCCACACTAAAGGCCGTAAAAAACAAGTCCGGGAAAAAGCTTAAGGTTACCTGGAAGAAGAGCGGAGGAAGTGGAGGATACGAGGTACAGTATTCCGCCGGAAAGAATTTTAAGAAAGCAAAGACCGTGAAGGTCAAAGGAAAAAATACGCTCAAGACGACAATCAAGGGTCTTAAAAAGAAAAAGACGTATTATGTACGTGTAAGAGCCTACAAAGATACGGATGACGGAAGAATTTACTCTAAGTGGAGTGGTGTAATCCAAGTCAAGATAAAAAAATAATACTGATACCAATTATGAAAAATTGCCCCGAAGGTTATTGATATGTTCCCTGTCAGGCAGACAGGGGCATATCAAAACTCCGGGGCGATTTTTTATGGTATTTTAATTGTTTTTATTGTTCTAAGGTCATGTCTCCGTCTTTTACCCATCCTATCTTCTTAAGAAGTATATTGATGATAGGAGTGATGATGGCGGGGAGTACGAAACAGATAAGTATCATGCCTGTCCAGTCGAATGCTGTGATGGCGCTTTTTGCACCGGAAGCCACATCGGCTACCCAGCCGGAATAAACGCCGATGGGACCTACCAGTCCGCAGGTACCCATACCGGATGATACTGCGGCGCCGTTCATCTGAAGGTTGAAGATGCAGGTGGCAATGGGACCTGTAATAGCTGAGGCTACGATGGGGGCTATCCAGATGCGCGGATTTTTTACGATGTTACCCATTTGCAGCATAGAAGTACCTATGCCCTGTGAGATAAGACCACCCCATCTGTTCTCTTTGAAGGAAATGACCGCAAAGCCTACCATCTGTGCACAGCAGCCTGCTACGGCAGCACCGCCTGCCAGTCCGGTAAGGCCGAAGGCTGCGCATATGGCGGCTGAGGAGATAGGCAGTGTAAGCGCAATACCTACAAGTACGGATACAGCGATTCCCATGAGGAACGGCTGAAGTTCAGTTGCCCACATTATGACGTTGCCGATATACATGGCGGCCGTACCCAAGGCCGGAGCCCACCAGGCAGAGAGAGCTATTCCCAAACATATGGTAACAAGGGGAGTGACGAGGATATCAATCTTTGTTTCTTTGGAGATCATCTTACCCACTTCGGCTGTAACTATAGCAACAAAAAGAACTGCCAGAGGTCCACCTGCGCCGCCTAAAGCGTTAGAGGCGAAACCTGCGGTTATAAGTGAAAACAATACCAACGGTGGAGCCTGAAGGGCATAACCGATAGCCACTGCCATGGCCGGGCCGGACATGGCCGAAGCCAGACCGCCGACAGTATAAGAAGTATCACCTATTGTAGCTACTGGATCTGTCAGTATGGGAATACCAAACTGTGTGCCTATCGTATTAATGATAGTGCCGATGAGTAATGAACAGAACAGACCCTGAGCCATTGCACCCAGAGCATCTACACCATATCTCTTGAGAGATAATTCGATGTTTTTGCGTTTGAGAAACGCTTTGAAATTTTCCATGATTTAAACCATGCCTTTCTATACGTACCACGACTAAACCCGATAGAGACATCGGGCTATAGTAAAACTTCCGCAGTACAGGAACCGGGGATTCCCCCTTTCCGTTCGGGCACAGCAGTAGTAATTTACCACAAATC
>CAJOOT010000195.1 GCA_905236215.1 uncultured Eubacterium sp. | reverse complement strand
TAAATAACGGAGAGGAAATTTCTATTGAGCTTTCAAAGATTGCTGCATCGGAAATAAAACAATTTGGTACATACAGTGTTCGATTATATCAGATGGGGAGATTTCTCAAACAGGTTGAATTCAGCTATGTTCCCAAAATAAAAACGAACTACACATCTGTCGTTAAATGGCCGGATAAAAATTTCAGAAGAGACAAGAAAACTTATAAATTCAATATGATTGATGATTGGGAAATTGAATTTGAAGGATGTACTGTAACGAGAGATGAGAAATACTATACGATAGAGGTTCCTTCTAATGTTGGTACTATTCCTGTTATCTTGAAATCCATGCAGGATTCGTTTGTATTCAAGTGTGAGATGGATCTGCCCATCAATCCATTTGAGGCAGAGATATTGGATGGTGATGGGAATCAGATAGAAAATACAACGGACAGATCCTATAAAGCAGGAATAGACTGGCTTCTCGATAATGATAAGTGGCTCTCCTTGCGGGCATTTGGAGAGTTCCGTAATAAGAATTTTGCTGTTCGTCTTAGAAGTGCGAACGGAGTGGAGCATAGTGAGCCTGTTCATCTGACTCAGAATGGAGCTGGTAATATAGATCTTTCTGTGTTTAATGACACTTTGAGAAATTGTCCGCTTCCGGCAGAAATTGAAATTGTATGTGAAGAAGATGATGAAAAGACCGCTTCAATTATGATAGCAACTGAGAAATTGGCTATGGAATCTCAGGTAAGGTATCAGATTGGGGAGAAAAAGTCGTTCATTATCCTGGATCTGAAGGATGATGGCAAGGATATAGACGTCGTGAGGTTTGGTTTTAACAGGAAAGATATACATATCCCATATTCTGAATCAATTCTTGGAAAGTCGGGAAAGACGAGGGGGTATGTGTATCCTGGTAAGCTCGGGGAAGGAATCTATGTAGTTACCGGAAGTGTAGAGCAGGCGGTATTTGAGTTTGAGGAAGATAACTCGGTAGAGCTTACACAGGGAAATAATGTAATCCTTGTCGGGAAACGTGAGAAGGCAAGTGCGGAAATAAATGATATAAAGACTTGGCTTGATCTGTTTGTGGATGATGTACTGTCTACAGATGCAAATATGGATCTTACGAACACCAGATCCTATAAGATTCTTAGTAGGACTGGTCAGCTTGATTCCATAGAGAAGATAGAATTTGATGATAGAGATATTGAAAAGCTTGTGGCACTTGCATATTTGAAAAACGGGAAGATTGTCAATGCAAAAAAGGAACAGATAAGCAGATGCATGAGACTTTTATCCTCAAAATTCCTTCAGAGAGGTGACAGATATCGCATCATAGAACTGCTCGTTGAGATGGAAACTCCGCAAGATATCTTCGATTCATGCCTTTCGGACTATTCCCTGCTCCTGTTTTATTCGGATAGATTGAATACAAAGGAACTTGCAGGGAAAGTGGAGAGTTATTCCATAGAATTATCCATGCTCCTTATGATGAGTACAGATGGATCCATAAGAGATTGCGTTTGGAGGGAAAAGTATCGTGACCTTATTGGTAGAGATGCGATACGTAAACTTATGACAGTACCTGATGAAGAAAATCCGGAGCTGATTGCGGAAGAGCAAAAGAAGTTCCTACGCGAAATAAAGGGCAGCCGAGTCAGAATCAGTCTGGATGACGAGATTGCAGGAAACGAAGAGGCTATACAGGGAATGATTGTATGGGATACAAAGTATCCTACCTTAGATATAAAGAAAAAGCCTGAATATGGTGTATATTTCGGACGAATAAAATATGTTGATCAGTATGTCAACTGGTATAAGAATACGCATGACAAAAAGGGAGATATGAATCCGGAAAAGCATCAGATGATGGTTGAGATCATCAAGAAATATGCACTGGAGATTGAAAAGGCATTCGGGCAGCTTGAAAAAGACAAACAGATGGCTCAAATTTCAAGGCAATATATGAGAGCTTTACAGGCAAGATGTCGTGGAAACAGCACATCGTTCAGTTATTCCAGGTTCTTTTACTTGCAGGGGCTGGCAGCCTTTTTAGCAAAGTTGCCTGTTTATAGGGAAGATCTGGATGAACTGAGAGTTATCGGTATAAGGTTTATGGAGACTGCTTGTATTGTTGCCCCCAGACTGTCTCAAAGAGATATTCTGATGGCCGAGACATACAGTTACTTAAAGAGAAAGGAAGAAATGCTATGTCAATGAATCCGAGAGAGACGACAGATAAAATCCGTACGGATTATCAAGACTATATAGCTTCCATTTTGGGAGTAAAGGATCGTGAGATCACGGAACTTGCGCATAAAACTGTTAAGAGCACAGAGTTTGTCAAAGGACCGTATCTTGAAACAACGCTCCCTTTTGTAGAAGGGAAAAGCCTCAAGGAACTTGCTGAGAAGGATGGACTTGTGAGTCGTGAGTTCGCTAAGATGGGCGACAGTGTCCATTATGATGACTGGAAACTTCGTATTCACCAGGAACAGGCATTACGCCATATCATTGAGGATGAGAGAAACATGGTCGTGTCAACCGGAACCGGTTCCGGAAAGACAGAGTGTTATCTGTATCCCATTTTCGATTCCCTTATGAAAGAGAATGAAGCGGGAACATTGGATGCAGGCGTAAGAGCACTGCTTATATTTCCTATGAATGCGCTCGCCAATGATCAGCAGAAAAAACTCAGGAAACTATTGAAAAACTATCCGGATATCACATTTGGCAGATATACCGGCGAGACGGAAAGAAAACGCAAGAAAGAAACTCCTGCAGAGGCTGAGAAGCGTATGCACGAGGAGTATGATAACGCTCACATGTCAGATTCGGAGGAAGTCTATAGAAAGTCCATTCCGAATGAAATGATGTGTCGCGAAATGATGGCAGAAAAACCGCCGCATATACTTTTGACAAATTATGCAATGCTTGAGTATATGCTTTTAAGACCGGATACTGCACCTTTCTTTGATAATTCGTCGGCCAAGAATTGGAGATTCATAGTAATTGACGAGGCGCACACATATAAAGGAGCAAACGGTACTGAGATCGCCTATCTTTTAAGAAGAGTAAAAGAGAGAATCCGCCACAATATGGATAAGGATTTCAGATGTATAGCTACATCCGCTACTCTTGGAAGTGAAGATGGGAAGGATGGACTGGCTCAGTTCGCGCAAGCCCTATTTGACGAGCCGTTTACCGCTGAAGATGTGATCACAACCAAGAGAATAAACAGGGAGCCGGAGAGCGGAGCCAGATTGTTTGAGCCGGAAGACTATAAGCAACTTAAGAACAAAACAAAGGATCTGGAAGAGAATGAAAAGGGAGCAGTACTGTATGAGGCTCTTTCAAAAGATCTGCGCTTATTCAGAGTGTATGATGCTTTGAAGAGTAAGCCCAAGAAGATAGAAGATGTTGCAAGCAAAGTATTCGATGATCTTTCGGCGCGAGAAGGAGAGGACGCACTGATTGATCTGATAGAGCTTTCAGCTGCCGCAAAAAAGAGCGAGTATGAATCTGCACTTTTGCCGGCTCGATACCATCTGTTTGTTAAATCTCTGGAGGGCATGTTTGCCCAGTATTATCCATCAAAAATGGTCTATTTGGATCGTAAGGAAAAGGTACGGACTGGGAATAGAGCCTATTCCGTTTTTGAGTTGGCAAACTGCCAGAAATGTACCCAGGAATATCTTGTCGGCAAGACGATAGATATCAGTGGGAACAATTACTTTGTTCAGACAAGCAGTCTTGAGAAGCCGGAATTTTATTTTATCTCCAATGGAGAAAATGAAAGTGATCTGACGGGACTTGATGAGGATGATTCGCTCGAAGGAACGGATAAGATTTCCGACCTTGAGAAATTTCATTTATGTCTGAGCTGCGGACGGATAACTCCTTTTGCGCAGACACATCCCGAAAACTGTTGTGATGTGCCGGACTCCAAAAAGATAGTTACCGTTTACAACTTAAAGTATCGTGGTAAGGACAACGAATCGAACTGTTGTCCTTGTTGTGGCGCAACAAAGAAAGGACTGATAAAACGATTCCTTACGGCAAATCAGCCGGCTACTTTTGCTGTTGCAAAGAGCTTGTATGACGCAATTCCACCGAGACCCATAAAGGTAAAAAGTAGTGATGACATTTTTGAGGATGATTTATTCGGGGATGATCTTTTTGAAGACGATCCATTTGACGGATCGGGAGAGAGCACACTTGCAACGACCTTGGCTGACGAGAGTGGCAGAAAGCTGCTGATCTTTTCTGATAATAGACAGGAGGCGGCGTTTTTTGCCGGATTCTTCGAGAATAAGTATGCTCTCATTATGTGGAGAAAAATCATATTGAAATGCCTGAAGGATGCTGATAATGGTACTTTGTGCGTTGGTGATCTTATAAAGCGGGTAAGGAATGAAGCAGATAAAACGGGCTTATATACATTCGACCAGGAAAGAAAATCAGATCTTACGGATGACCAAAAGCTTGAGTTAGCTGCTTTGTATGTAATGCAGGAATTCATCAGTCCTGATATACAGACCGGATTAGAGGGACTGGGTTATATTCAAATCGCACCCGAGGTACAGTCTTTGAAGAGCGATTTTGAAGTAGCCGGGCTGAAAGGACAGGATTTATGGAATCTTATCAGATTTATGATGGATACATTGCGTCAAAAGGGTGCTAACAATTATCCGGAAAATATCCGTGCTACAAATGACTTCTTTGCTCCAAGAAATCACGCCGGTTATTTCAGACAAGCGGTAACTAATACTGATCGCGGCAGCTACGTATATGGTTTCAATCCGGATGAAAGCAGAGTAAACAGAAGATTAGCTTTAATGCAGAAACTGATTGATGATACGGAACTTGATGATGAAGCAAAAAACAAATTAGCAAGAGAGAATCTTTCAAAGATATATCAGTT
>CAJOOT010000194.1 GCA_905236215.1 uncultured Eubacterium sp. | reverse complement strand
ACCTTCTAGGTGGGTATAATCACTATGACTCCAAGTTCAGTAAGAAGGGTGACAGCTATAAGAACCTAACCGGCGGGTATACAACTCGAAGTTCCTCGCAGGGCTGCTACATTGCGACTTGTGTCTATGGTTCTTATGACTGTCCGGAGGTATGGGTGCTCAGAAGATTCCGGGACGAGTTCCTGTACAAAAGAATCTGGGGCAGAATGTTCATAAAAGTGTACTACCAAATCAGCCCGTGGGTTGTGCAGAGGGCCGGAGGGTGTTCATGGTTCCGGAGAGTTTGGAGAAAAGTCCTTGACCGGTGGGTAGAAAGACTTGAGAAGGGTGGATACGATAACAGCCCGTATGAAGACCGGTAATGCCGGTACACCCAGGTCACATCAGCCATATGAAATGGCGATCCAATCAGGAAAAAATGATTATTCACAAGGAGGACCTGGAATGAAGTATGGTTTGTATCTTACTATTGATGGCGGCAAGGAAATGGTGCTTGTAGGACTGTTCCGCTACCGGAAGGAAGCGCTGGAGGCGATGAAGGCTCTAAGCCAGGATGAGGAGAGAATTTGCCGACAGGCAAAAGGAAAGGATGTGACCTGCCTGGAGGTTATAAATCATTATAATTACACGACAATGGATTATATTCCGGTGTAAGGCCCTCCGGGGCCAATCTTTTAGAGGGAGGGCGCAGATTATGCCGCAGGAAGGAGAGATAGAAATTATAGAGGGCGACCATCCCTGGCTGGACCTGCCGGAGGATTCCGTGGATGTGGTCGTACGGTTCAGCCTGGATGAGATCAGGATCGGATAAAGGCCAATCTGGCTGAGTAAAAAAACAATAACAAACCTATGCAGAGCACGCGAGAGACAAGCTCGATGACCGTGCAGCAACCTACAAGCCAATTGTGTGGTGCTAATGCTTGATCCATGGGTATTCATTTTGCGTGGCTCTGCAGGGGGAAATATTATAAAAAAACAGCGGAGGTGCAAAATGAGAACAATCGGTATGTTAGTGGATGTACATCAGAAGAAAGTATGGATGTATCTGAAGGACAGGGAAACCTGCCAACGGTTTCTGGAAGATGCGGAAGCAGAGGAATTTACGTTCGGCGGGCGGATGCCAACGGAAGGTGGCCATTTCGATGACATCATCGTGGTGCATGAAGACCGCACCCTGGGGCATCCCGGATACCTGGGACATATGGGTTTTTATCAGTCTTCGGGCAATGATGACTGGATCCGAGTTGACTATGCAAGGTATGTAGCCGAGGAAGAGAATTTTTATAGCCTGAAGATACGGTGAAAGAACAAATGCCTGATCCGGGATTAATGGCTCACTATCATGTGTTATCCAACCGGATAAAAATAGGTCAAATGGAAAACAGCTAATAGAAAACGGATATACCGGAACCAGCGCCAATGCACGAATGCATATATTTAAGATCGCCAAACAGAACAATCTGGAGTTATCAAAGTACTGTAATACCGGACCATCAAATGATGGAACCAAACCAAAGGCACCGAAAGCAGACTATATCACCCGGAAAGGCATTTTCAATTACCTTTGGATGAACGGTGATCTGACAGAGCTCCATTATGGATTTCTTTGGGAGAAATACCCCGTATTGCAGGAGCTGGAAAAATGCATCCGTGAGTTCCGAGAATTGTTCCGTAAGAAGAACCTGCCAATGTTGAATCTGTTTATTGAAAGATACCGTAATTCCTCGATAAAGGAACTCGCCTCTTTTGCAAATGGACTGCAGAGGGACTTCGATGCTGTCGAAAATGCAGTTGCAAGTCCATTAAGTAATGGCTTTGTGGAAGGCAGCAATAGCAAAGTCAAGACCATTAAGAAATCCATGTATGGGCGGTGTGGTATCAAGCTTCTTTCAGCAAAATTAATGTATGATGGAACGGGCTAATTACTAGTTGTTGCGTAAGAACCTCGAGAAATGGCACTTTTACAAATGTTTCATCGTCACTGCAAGGCTGTATAACTGGCAAGAGATGGGTCTCAATATAGGTCTTTGAAAATACTACAGGGTTCAGTTCAAAAGTTGTTGTGTTGTTCTTCATGGCTTTTATCCTTTCTTTTTTGAAAATTGATATCTTGGTTTGCGTGAGTGGGTGGGGCTGTTTTATCCTCTGGTATTCAGGTTTTCATATATTTCTGCCTCCTTTCTGTATTGCTGATATCTCGTATGTGCTCTCGTGTAATGGGGTTTTGTTACTTAAGATTGATCAGGACTAAGGCAGGGACTGACAAGGGCGGGAATCGTACACTTTACCCTTGCGGAACCGGGCGGGCATGATATAAGTCGGGTAACAAATCCTCATATGAGAGCCACGAGATTAAATACAGAAAGGGCCAGGAAGAGCACGAAAACCGGCGAGAATATCAGATTTTGCCGCAAGGCATCAAAGAGCAGGGCGATTGCTACCGCGTCTGGTCGCCTTGTTTCCTTTTTTTGATATGCGGAATTAACCACAGAACTGCAGATATTGTCTCTCCTTGGTGGAATCAATTGAGTAGGGGGGACAATATCTGCAACCTCCCTATAATGTGCACGGACTAAATTGACAATATAAATCATAAAATTTATAATTACTGTGCAAATGTACGAATAAAGGATAGGAGATCCGCTATGACTATATCAGAGCAGATAAAGGTTCTTTGCGTGAGGAGTGATATCAGTATGGCAGAGTTGGCCCGGCGTTTGGGCACTACCCCGCAGAACTTCAACGGAAAGATGAAAAGGGAGTCCTTAACGGTGGTCGACATGGAACGTATCGCCCAGGTGACTGGGACTACTTTCAAACGCGAATTTGTTTTAAAGAATGGAGACACGGTATGATGAAAAGCCCATATGAAAAGTATTATCCTAACCGTGATGTCATTTCCCTGTTCTCCGGGGCGATGGGGCTCGACATCGGGCTGGAAAAAGCCGGCCTTAAAGTCGTGGTCGGGCAGGACTTCGACCAGACATGCGTAGATACAATGAGGGCGAACGGTTACAAGGTGCTTGGCGGGGACATCTGCAAGATAAAGCCGCAGGAGCTCCTTGACATGACAGGCCTGCATGT
>CAJOOT010000193.1 GCA_905236215.1 uncultured Eubacterium sp. | reverse complement strand
TTCCGTAGAAGATGACGGATCGGTTGAACCATCTTCTTTAGGCCGGGAATCTTCCGATACTGCGCCTGATACGAAACTCATCTACGTGGAAGTTGTCGGTGCAGTGGCATATCCGGGAGTATACACCTTTCACGAAGGTGACAGGATATTCGAGGCTATAGATGCTGCCGGCGGCTTTAGGGATGATGCTTATACGGAGGATATTAATCGCGCGGCTGAGCTTTCCGATGCGGACAGGATCGTAGTCCGGACTCAAAAAGAAGCAAAAAAAGCACTAAAGGAAGCTAAGGAGACACAGAATAGTGCTGATATTACAGAGTCTGATTTGCAGGAGTCTTCCCTTATCAACATAAACACTGCCTCCGAAGCGGAGCTTATGGGGTTGCCCGGAATAGGGCAGACAAAAGCATTAGCTATAGTTTCCTACAGGCAGGAGCATGGCCGGTTTACATCTGCTGAAGATATCAAGGCTGTGTCAGGTATAGGAGACAGTACATATTCAAAACTTAAGGATCTTATCTGTGTATGATCTTTTATTAAATAATTACACCGCATAGCGGTATGAAACAGGGGTAGATAATGGCCAGAAGGGTATTAGTAGTAGACGACGAGAAGCTTATTGTAAAGGGTATCAGGTTTTCGCTTGAGCAGGACGATATGGAAGTGGATTGTGCATATGATGGACAGACTGCTCTGGATATGGTTGAAGCCAATCAGTACGACATCGTATTGCTGGATGTTATGCTGCCGGAGCTTGACGGGTTTGAGGTTTGCCAGAGAATCCGTGAGTTTTCCATGATTCCCATTATTATGCTTACGGCCAAGAGTGATGATATGGACAAGATACTTGGTCTTGATTACGGTGCTGATGATTATATCACAAAGCCCTTTAATATCCTTGAGGTCAAAGCCAGAATTAAGGCTATACTTCGAAGAGTTGACACTAAGAAGGATGCTGTATCCGAAAATGGTATGATTGTGAGTGGAAAGCTCAAGATTGATATAGAGGGACGTCGCGTTTATCTTGATGAGCGTGAGGTCAGACTTACTTCAAAGGAATTTGATCTTCTGGAGCTTATGGTCACTAATCCAAACAAAATCTACAGTAGAGATGATCTAATGAAGCTTGTATGGGGGACTGATTATCCGGGCGATGTTCGCACGGTTGATGTTCATGTCAGGCGTCTCAGAGAAAAGATAGAAGTTAATCCTTCCGAGCCTCGCTATGTTCACACCAAGTGGGGAACGGGTTATTATTTCCAGAATTAATATGGGCAAAATATTAGGTTCAAATTTTTTCGGGAGCATTCGGTTCTATATCATTGCGCTTATCGTCATGGCTGCCATGATACCGTCGATTTTTTTGTCTACGGTACTTCTGAGCAGATATGAGACACGTGCCATTGATTCCAGGACGACTACCATCATTACCCAGACTCAGATTCTTGCCGACAGGCTTTATACAGAGAATTATACCGACGATCCCAATGATGTGTTTTTAAATGACGAAGTGGATCTTCTTGCCAGTTATTATGATGGTCGTATCATGATAATAAATGATGCCTGCAGAGTTATTTATGATTCTTACGGTGAAGATGATGAAAAGATCGTCATATCAAATGGTATTTTTGAGAGTCTCAAGGGTTCGCAAAATTCAAACTACGATTCAATTAATGACTATATTGAGATATGTATCCCTATTATGGATTCTGAATCCAATGATGTAAAGGGTGCTGTTCTTGTTTCCAGTTCTACGGGAGAAGTTAAAGGCAACGTTTCTTATCTCGCAAACTGGTCACTTGGTTTTATGGTAATTACAGTGATTCTGGTATTTATCATTGCCGGCTTTGGCGCTTCACGCCTTGTTAAGCCCTTTTCCGTTATGTCCGAATCTATCGATAAGATGCAGATTGACCATGAAAACGAAGAATTAGAGATTTTGGATTATGAAGAGACCAGACAGATTTCCAGCGCCTTTAACGAGATGCTTGACAGGATGAAGACGCTCGATGGTTCTCGTCAGGAGTTTGTTTCCAATGTGTCCCATGAGCTTAAGACACCGCTTGCGTCTATGAAGGTGCTTTGTGATTCTCTGCTTGCGCAGGAGGATGTTCCTGTTGAGTATTATCGTGAGTTTATGCAGGATATAGTTTCGGAGGTTGATCGGGAAAACGAGATTATCAATGACTTGCTTTCACTTGTTAAGCTTGATAAGACATCCGGAGTTCTTAATATCGACGACGTAAATATTAATGAACTTGTGGAGTTTATATTAAAGAGATTAAGACCTATAGCGGATGAACGAAGGATAGAAGTCCTGTTTGAATCCTTAAGGCCTGTTGTGGCTCAGGTTGATGAAGTGAAGATGACGCTTGTTATCACAAATCTTATAGAAAATGCAATCAAGTATAACAATGATGAAGGAAAAGTTCATGTGAGTCTTAATGCTGATAATGAGTTTTTTTATCTTAAGGTTGAAGACGATGGTAAAGGTATTTCAAAGGAAGATCTCGGCCTTATCTTTGAGCGTTTCTACAGAGGCGATAAATCGCATTCAAAAGAAACGTCGGGTACGGGACTTGGACTTTCTATTGTTAGGAATGCTGTGCTTATGCACAGAGGTTCGGTTTCTGTTGATTCGGAGATTGACCAGGGATCTACTTTTATAGTCCGCATTCCGCTTGAACATGAAGTTACGGAGGCTGAAAAGAAGATTAATGAAAAGAAAAACTAATATTTCAATCATTGCTCTTATATGCCTTGTGTGTTCATGGGTTCTTTCTGGCTGTGGAGCAGCTGATTCTGCAAATACTATAGCTATATATTTCGTTAGCGCCAATTATTCAGATCTTGTTGCCGAAAATGTTAATCTTGATCTTGAGGGCTTAAGTGTCAATGACTGTGTTGAAAAGGTTCTGGATTATTATATTGAGTCATCAAAAAAAACAGATACCGAATATAAATTCTTTTCTGATGATGTCATCATCAACGACTATACAATTGAAAACGCCGTTATTAGCTTTGATTTTAGCGAAGAATATAAAAATCTGAATGCTACTGATGAAGTACTGTTCCGTTCGTCTTTTGTAGAGACATTTACCGGTCTTGAAGGAATAGACGGTGTTCGTTTTACAGTGGACGGTGATACGCTTGTGTCTGGTGACGGAAAGGAAGTGGGCGTTATGACAGGTGATTCTTTTGTGGTCAATCCGTCCAGCCTGTTCAATTCATATTCGGAAATAACGCTCGAACTCTATTTTGCCTCCGAAGACGGTCAGAGTCTGATACGGGAGGATCGATATGTTCATTACTTAAACAGCGTTCTTCCTCAGAAATTGATAGTTGAAGAGCTTATCAAGGGACCCCAGGAGGATGGAGAAAAAAATGCAGTTCCCAAGGAGACTAAGGTGATTAGCGTTACGGTTACCGATGGGGTTTGCTATGTCAATCTTGATGATGGTTTTTTGATACAAAACAGTTCAGTTTCCGAGGAGACAGTCATTTATTCGATAGTCAATTCTTTATTTGCATATGGAGAGATCGAATCTGTACGTATTTCCGTAAATGGTGAATCCGATTTGGTTTATCGCGATACCATAAATCTCGATCAAAACTTCTATGCAAAGCCATCTCTTATTTCCGGAAAGGCCAAGTCTACAAAAACATCTGAAAACGGTTCGGAGACCGGAGATATCAAATAATAACTTCGGTCCCGGATTTTTAGACAAAATTTCAGGAGGGATTCTTTATGCTTCGTTCGAGGCCTTTGTTTTTGTGCGCACTTTCACTTCTTGGCGGTATTTTGTTGTCTGCGCAAATCACATGGTACACGATTCTTATTGCAGTGGTTGTTGCCGTCTTTGACTTTATCTATTTATTCTATCCATACATCTCAAAAGCCGCATTTATCAATTTTGTGATAATGATATCAATGTTGATAATGGGATTTCTTTCGTATGCACATTCGGTTAAAAATGCTTCATGGTACGAAAATGTAATAGACGACGGAGACTATATAAACGTATGCGGTTTTGTTACAGATAAACAATACGATAATGATACCATTACCATCAAGCTGGGAGATGTTCTGATAGAAAAAAATAAAAAGCAGTATGTGGGAAATACAGTGATAGTACGGTTCTTTAATGCGGATTTTAATATTGATGATATTTGTATGGGAAACAGTATTACCGTAGTTGGAGAAGTTTCATTGTTCGATATTGCAAGAAATCCGGGAAATTTCGACCTAAAGGAATACTATCGACAAAAAAACGTGGATTTTTCGGTAAAAGCCGATAATTTTGAGATTACGGAAGATACCACAAACATATATCTTGAAAAGCTTACAAAGTTAAGGTTTATGATGCGCTCCGTATATCTTGCGTGTATGACTGAAAATGAGTGTGGGTTGTTGTCGACTATGGTCTTGGGAGATAAGACTTATCTTACGGATGAGACAAAGGAGCTATATAGAGAGGGAGGACTCAGCCATATTCTGGCAATATCGGGTCTTCATGTTTCAATTACGGGACTTATGCTGTTTGGCTTCCTGCGAAAAAGGGGAGTAATAAAACTTCCGGCAGCCGTATTCAGCATTGTTTTTATTATAAGTTTTTGCCTTTTGACGGGGATGGGGATTGCAACTCTTAGGGCTCTTATTATGTTTTTGGTAATGATGTCCGCATACGTATTAGGAGAAGCATATGATGCGGTAAATGCACTGGGAGCTGCGGCATTGGTAATTCTACTGGTAAATTCTCAGCTTATCTTTTCGGGATCGTTTATTCTTTCCTTTTTAGCGGTTTTTGGAGCCATTGTTGTAAACAGAGTGTTTTGCGATTTTTTTAAAGTAAAAAAACCTGTAATGAAGTCTTTTATATTGTGCTATTCAATTCAGGTTGTTACCGTGCCTCTTACGCTATGGATGTATTACGAGATTCCCCTGTATTCGATTATTCTTAATATCTGCCTTTTGCCGCTGGTTCCGGTTATTTTGGTTTTGGGGATAACCGGAGGACTTTTAGGGATTATTTTTGTTCCGGCCGCACAGTTTTTTCTTTTTTTTGTTCGCGTCATTTTGGCGATATATGAGAGTATTCTTAAATGGTTTAAGCTTCTGCCTTTTAACAATTATGTGGCCGGAAAGCCATGTGGTGCAATAATTGTAATATATTATCT
>CAJOOT010000192.1 GCA_905236215.1 uncultured Eubacterium sp. | reverse complement strand
GAAAGAGGCATCCGAAGAGGCTGCCGAAAAGCTTGTCAGCGAAGGTTTTTCCGCAATAGGTACGGCTTGCGATGTTTCTTCCAGACAGAGTGTTGAAAAAGCTGCCGATGAAGCTATAGCAAGATTCGGACATATAGATATACTTATAAATAATGCCGGAGTTACCATAGATGAAAAGCCCATCCTCGATGTTACCGAAGAGGAATGGGATTTTGTGCATAATATAGATCTCAAGGGGCTCTATTTTACCAGTCAGGTGATAGCTCAAAGGATGAAGGATCAGGGCACGGGCGGAAGAATTGTCAATCTCACCAGTGCTGCAGGTATCATGACTCCCAAATATGTGTCCGTGTATGGGGCGGCTAAGACCGGCGTTAAGCATCTGACGGGTATCATGGCCAAGGAGTGGGCCAGATGGAAGATTAATGTCAACGCAGTGGCTCCGGGCTATGTGAAGACGCACATGATAGATAAGATGCTGGAAAACGAAAAGAATGCCGAAGTTGTTATGAAGTCGATACCCATGAGGCGTTACGCCGAGACAAAGGATGTGGCCGGCGTTATTCTTTTTCTTTGTACGGAAGCATCTTCTTATCTTACCGGAGTTGTTATTCCCATTGATGGAGGTATGATGGCCTGATACGTGACTATTTGTCAAGCTCACTGTAAGGGGCTCATTGTTGGGGAGGCGTCATGAAACAGCTGACATATGCTTTAGAATCAAAAAAGGACATGGACAAGCTTTTTGACGATATCAGAAGTGTTTCCGATATCCGGACTGCTTCATGTGTTTATGCCCAGATTTATGTATATGCCAAAGGTGTTCCGTGGTTTGATGATTTTCTCGATGCTCTTAAAGATGTCCTTCCCGGAGTGATAATAGCGGGGATTACTGCTCATGAGCAGATAGCGTCGGGACAACGTGTGATTGTTCCTTTGGCTTTGAGTCTTATGGTATTCGAAAGATCCACGGTAGAGCTTAAGGAATACGATATGGACGAAGTTACCGAGGAAACGGCAGCGTTAGATCTTGCCCGATATATCAATGAAAAAAAAGATGTGAAGGCTGTTCAGTTTTTTATGGATGCCGTAAGTATCAGCGCCCAGGATTTTTTTGATTCATTTGACCTGTATGATGAAGGTGTTTCGTTTTTCGGATGTGGTTCCGGCGCAGGCCTGGGTTCGGTGTCTGTTATGGATTCTCCATTACTCAATGAGAGTGTCCAGAAGATATTTGTACTGGGCAACAGGAAAATATCGCGTGGAATTGTAGCCGTTATCTACATAGGAGAGGATCTTAACGTTCTGACAAAAAGCAGCCTTGGATGGAGACCGGTCGGACGCACCATGACCGTTACCGGTATGGTGAATTCCCAGGAAGTTGAAGCAATAGACCAGGAACCTGTTCTGGATATGTATATGAAATATATCAAGGCCAAGCCGGATCAGTGGTTCATTGAGAATGTAGCTGAATTTCCTCTTGTCATGGAAAGAAACGGCCTGGAGATAGCCAGAAACCCGTCGTTTCTGATGAGAAACGGGAATGTATGTTATATGTCCGGATTTCACGTGGGCGACAAGGTCAGGCTTGCTTTCGGAAATGGCAGGACGATTTTAAATCAAGGCATTGAGTGTGTTAATAATGCTGCAGAGTTTGCTCCGCAGGCAATGATTCTGTCTATAGGAGGCAGTAGGGCGTCTTATCTTAAAGATTACGAGGATGATGAGGTCAACAATTACAAAAAGGTTTGCGACACCGTTTGCGGTATGGGGTTTGCTCATGGAGAAGTAATCAGACATTGCGGAAGAGGAGAGATGCTGAATTGCTCCATTGTCTGCACTTCCATGCGTGAGGGAGAACCACCAAAATCCGGTGTCAGGGGTGTCAAAGTCAAAAAGGTGGAGAATGTTCAGGGACCCATGCCGCTATTGGAGAGGATAGCTACATTTTTGGATGCTGCCACCACTGAATATGTACAGCTTCAGAAGAGGGAACGTGAACATGAGCTTGAAAACGAGGTCAGGACTCAGACGGCCGCCAACGAAGCCAAGTCGGATTTCCTTTCATCCATGTCTCATGAGATAAGGACTCCCATCGGTGCCATGCTGGGAATGGATGAAATGATCTTAAGGGAAGCCAAGGATCCGCAGATCATTTCTTATGCCAGAAATATCAAGAACGCAGGGAACTCATTGCTGAGTCTTGTAAATGATATTCTGGATTTTTCAAAGATAGAGGCCGGAAAGATGGATCTTCTTCCGGATGAATACAGCCTTTCTTCGTTGTTGTATGATCTTTATATCATGACTCATTCTCATGCACAGGAAAAGGGGCTTGAGCTTGAGTTTGATATCAATCCGGATATACCGGATGCTCTTTTTGGGGATGAACTTCGAATCAGGCAGGTACTCCTTAATATATTAAGTAATGCAGTAAAATATACCAAAGAGGGCGAGATTCTTCTTACGGCGGATTATGACTGGGAAGAGGGAAAGAGGATTGCGCTTACATTTCATATTGAGGATACCGGGGAAGGTATACGTGAGGGAGATATAGAAAAGCTCTATGCGCCGTTTGAGAGAATAAATGAAATGCAAAACCGCTCCATTGTGGGTACGGGTTTGGGAATGAGCATTACCACCAAGCTTCTTAAGATGATGGGGAGTGAGCTTGAGATAGAGAGTGAGTTTGGTGAAGGATCGGACTTTTTCTTTACAATCAGGCAAAGTGTGGTAGATGAGGCACCCGTAGGCGACTTTATGGCAAAGGCCAAAAAAAAGAATACCAAGGGTAGCGATTATCATGCGACATTTAAGGCTCCGAAGGCAAAAGTACTGGCAGTGGATGATACTCCCATGAATCTTACTGTCATCACATCATTACTCAAGCCCACCAAGGTCAGGATAGACACGGTCGGAAGCGGAGATGAAGCTATCAAAGCGTGCAGGAAAAAGGCTTATGACCTGGTTCTCATGGATCAGCGGATGCCCAATATGAGCGGCACAGAGGCTATGAGAGCTATTCATACCGACGAAAAGGGAAAGAATGTGGATGTTCCGATTGTTGTGCTTACAGCCAACGCCGTGGCGGGAAGCCGCGAAGAATTTTTGGCTGAAGGATTTGACGGGTATCTTTCCAAGCCTGTGGATACCGCAAATTTGGAGAGGACGCTCAGGATGCTGCTCCCGAAAGAAAAGGTTGAAAAGGCTGTGGTGCCCGATCAGGTTCATCCGACAGTAAGAGCCAAAGAGTCTGCTGAAGAGGAACAGCTTCCGTCCGGCATTTACGAAATTGAAGAGGTAGATGTTAAAAATGGTATAAAAGCCTGTGGGTCGCTGGAAGTATACAGAAATGTGCTTCGTGAATTTGCGGACAGTTATGCTATAAATGCGGATAGACTAAAAGACGACTTTGAAAGCGGAGATATTGCGGATTTTACCATCAAAGTACATGCGCTTAAAAGCTCGGCCAGGCTGGCCGGAGCTCTGAATCTTTCCGAGGGGGCGGCTTTTCTTGAGGCGAGTGGAGATGCCGGAGATAAAGACACAATTAACAGCCTGCTCCCGCAACTCCTTAATCTGTATAAAACCATCTGCAATAGAATTACTTTAGCTTTTTTGGAAGATGATGAGGCCAAAAAACCCACTATAGAGAAAGAAGAACTTTATGAAGCATATCATGCTATCACCGAGTTTGTTGCTGCTTTCGATTTTGACAGTGCAGACAGCGTGATGAAAACATTGCTTAAGTTTGCAATACCTGAGGACGAGGCTGAACGTTATGAAAAACTAAAAGGCTTTATGGCCTCTGTAGACAGGGAAGAGATATTGAAATTATTGGAGGATTGACATTATGAGAAGCAGGAGACTGAGAAGGAGAAAATCTCAAGACACAACGTCTTCGCTGCCTGAATTCGGAAATCAGGGCAGAAGTATCATAGTTATCAGCAACAAACTGTCTTTTCTTTTGAGCACAATACAGGATAAACTCAAGGAGAGCGGGTATCAGGTGATCAGCGTAAAACCTGATATTGAACTGATGCGCGAATCCAAAGACGAGACCACGCAGATACTTTATTATTTAAACGATGAGCTGGATAAGGCTAAGGAGTTT
>CAJOOT010000191.1 GCA_905236215.1 uncultured Eubacterium sp. | reverse complement strand
GGCTTGAAAAGGAGCTGCATAAGCGTGTGATCAGTCAGGATGAGGCGGTTTCCTCAGTAGCAAGGGCCGTAAAGCGTGGAAGAGTAGGACTTAAGGATCCGAATCATCCTATTGGATCTTTCCTTTTCCTGGGGCCTACCGGAGTGGGAAAAACAGAGCTCTCCAAGGCGCTGGGTGAGGCTGTTTTCGGCGACGAGTCTGCTGTCATAAGAGTTGATATGTCGGAATATATGGAGAAGTATTCGGTATCCAAGATGATTGGTTCACCTCCGGGATATGTGGGATACGAAGAAGGAGGACAGCTTTCGGAAAAAGTTCGCAGGAATCCCTATTCGGTTATTCTCTTTGATGAAGTTGAAAAGGCTCATCCGGACGTATTTAACGTATTGCTCCAGGTGTTGGACGATGGACATATTACCGATGCTCAGGGACGCAAGGTGGATTTTAAAAACACTATCATAATCATGACGTCAAATGCCGGTGCTCAGCATATTATAGAGCCCAAAAAGCTGGGCTTTGGTGCATCAAATGAAGACGAGAAGGCCGACTACAAGCGTATGAAGGATTCCGTCATGGAAGAGGTGCGAAGGATATTTAAGCCTGAGTTCTTAAACAGGATAGATGAGATTATTGTTTTCCATGCATTAGGTAAAAACGACATGAAGAAGATAGTTACTCTCATGACAAAGACGCTTATCAAACGCTGCAAGGATCAGATGGATATCACACTGAAACTTCGCCCCAACGTCAGACAGTACCTGGCAGAGAAAGCATATGATCCCAAATACGGAGCCCGTCCCTTAAAGCGTCTTATTCAAAACGAAATAGAGGATGCTTTGGCGGAAGAAATCCTAAGCAGTCGTATCAAACGAGGTGACAGCGTGGATGTAAGGCTTGTTAAAAAGAAGGTTGTATTTGAGAGAGAAGAGACTGAATAAGCGGGTTTACATAAGTTTGAGAGTCACATATATTAGTTGTGACTTTAGATATTAAATATATGGAAATAAATCCGCAGATAGGTTATACTTTAGAATAGGTCAGCGGCGGACGGTAGGATGTCAGCCCTGGTTTATATTATGAGAATCCCGCAAAGGGCAAGGAGGAAATCAAAATGTCAGTCGTTGAGGAACTGCTGCGCACGGAATCGGACGGAAGTATCAGCTTCGGAAATCATCACCTTGATAAGAAATCAAAGCTCGAGGATTACGAGTTTCAGGGTGACATCTACAAGGTAAAGACATTCAGGGAAATCACCAAGCTTGAAAAGAACGGAATGTTGGTTTACGAATCGGTACCGGGAACCAGCGTATCAAACCTCAAGTCCTCGGACAGGGGAGTTTCATTTTCCGTAGAAGGTGACAGTGATGCACAGATCACACTTGAGATGGATGATGATACTGAGTATGACGTAGCTATCAACGGACAGAAGTCCGGAAGCGTAAAGACCAATCTTGGAGGAAAGCTCAGCCTTTCGGTAGTACTTGACAGTGGAAAGCAGGTAGAGGTTTCCATCACCAGGGGAGCCTGATCGTATAAACAGTTGACGACAGCAAGCCGGGCTGATGCCCGGCTTATCTATTTATACGACCAGGTAGCGAAGCGGACTGAGAATATCATTGACAATAGGGGGATTTATGGCAAAAGCGAAACTCAGCGTGTTTATGTGCTCTGAATGTGGCTTCGAGAGCGCCAAGTGGATGGGGCAGTGTCCTGCTTGTCATGAATGGAATACTTTTACAGAACAGGCACCGCTACCGTCTTCTTCCGGAAGAGGAGCATCTTCAAGAAGGAATGTCCCGGAGGCGTTAGAAGCCGTTCCTATCAATCAGGTTGAATTTAAAGAGGAAGTCAGGATGTCTACCGGGTTAAAAGAACTTGACAGGGTCCTGGGCGGCGGTATAGTAAGCAGCAGTCTGGTACTTCTTGGCGGAGATCCCGGTATAGGTAAATCCACGATATTGCTTCAGGTTGCAGGAGCGCTTTCCCTGGAGCACAAAAAAGTCCTTTATGTATCCGGAGAGGAATCCAAGTCACAGATAAAGCTTCGTGCAGACAGGATAGGAGAGTTTGGCGAGAGCATGAAGCTCTTCTGTCATACGGATATTCATGATGTAGAGGAAGCAATACTACGGGAGAAACCTGATTGGGTGGTCATAGATTCGATACAGACCATGAATGTTCCGGAGCTTTCCTCTGCTACGGGCAGCGTATCACAGCTTCGGGAAGCTTCGGTTTCGTTCATGCGCATAGCCAAGAGCACGGGTATAGCCATATTCATGATAGGCCATGTCACCAAGGAAGGCACGGTTGCAGGTCCGCGCATCCTGGAACATATGGTGGATACCGTATTATATTTCGAAGGCGACAGATATGCTTCCTACAGGATACTTCGCAGTGTCAAGAATCGTTTCGGTTCTACCAATGAGATTGGGGTATTTGAGATGGACGCAAAGGGGTTGCGGCAGGTGGAAAATCCATCTGAATTCATGCTTACCGGCCGAAAGACAGATGCCAGTGGATCATGCGTTATCTGCTCAGTAGAAGGATCGCGCCCCATTCTTATGGAAATACAGGCTCTGGTTTCTCCCACATCATTCGGTAATCCCAGAAGGACGGCAGCAGGAGCAGACTACAACAGATTAAACCTTCTGATTGCCGTACTTGAGAAAAGATCAGGTATGCGTTTGTCTGATATGGATGCATATGTTAATATAGCTGGTGGAGTTCGGGTGGCCGAACCTGCCACGGATTTGGGTATACTTCTTGCCATTGCCTCAAGTTATGGTGATTTTGTGATAGACAAAGACACGGTATGTTTTGGAGAGGTGGGATTAAGCGGTGAGGTAAGAGCCGTATCTATGGCTGCACGCCGCGTGCGTGAGGCGCGGAACCTTGGATTTAACCGCGTTATTCTGCCGGGTGGCAATATGGAAAAAGAATTGGAAGACGAAGGAATCGAGCTTTGTCCGGTTCTTGATATCAATGAAGCAATAAGGATAGTTAGAAATGCAGGAAACAAAAGAGAATAGAAGAGAAGAAACAAAAATTGAAGAGACGGAAAATCAGGGAAACATGACTGAAGCTTCAGAAGAGATTTCGCCGGAAAACACCGGTGCTTCGGATGAAGAGTGTCAATCAAAAGAAGAAAGCAAGACAAATATAAAAAAAGAAGTTTTCAGCTATATCAGGATACTTGTTATTACATTTATCGTATGCTTTGTTCT
>CAJOOT010000190.1 GCA_905236215.1 uncultured Eubacterium sp. | reverse complement strand
CCTGCCGATATAAAGAACAAAAGGACATCTGGGAGACCTTAACAATATTTCAAGCTTGTTTATGCCTATATTAGAGTATGCTGCCGCCTCCCTGATCGTTAACATCAGCTTGCATTGGATTGGCACCGACAGTCCTTCTTTCTGAACTTCATTAATATTCTCTTCTTTTTCTATAATACCTTGATATTCATTCATACTACATTACCTCGCAATTCTTTGTTTTTCAATTCATTCATTATTTCATATACTCACTTATGCCATCTTTTAATCCCACACAACTGTCCAGACAACATTTTCCTTATAGATTGTGTATCCCCGGAAAAAGGGATACACAATCATAAAGATCTTAAGCAATTCCTTCTCATGCCCGTTCCTATGCCTAGCCCAGGACCCCTGTAACCGCCACGTCTACGGCTGTGCTGTGCACCAATCAAGCTGCTGGGTATCAGAACACGATATCGGCAGCACCGTAAATATCCTTCATGAGCGAATCTATTCAGTTGTCAAGGTTCAAATCAATACAGGCTTTTTTTCAGTTCCCTAGCGACATTGGCATACCCGAACTTCTCAAGAATCCTAATTATTATCATTCTTTGCTTGAAGGTCAAAAATTCTAATTTGAAGATCTCTACCAATGTATGCTGCTCTTCTTCATTCAGGTACCGGATCAGCACATTCCAGCCACCGTCAATGTAGATATAGCCATCATAGCCACATTTTGTCCTAATGGGAACTTCCATTACCTCCCGAAGAAATTTAAGGTCTTTCAACAAAGTCATTTCACTGATCCCAAAAACTTTTGCAAGTTCTTTATAGTGAGCTATATTATGTGCCTTGATATAAGCCACAATCAAAAATCTTCTCTCTATGCATGATCTGTATTTTTTATCGACCGACTTCATAGCGCCTCCTTTTCTTCTTGTGACAATACTAAACCCACCTTCTAAACACATCGGTTTAGTAATACCGAAAAAAGTTGAGGTGTGACAGAAATTTTGTAACATTGCACAAGAATACCGTTGATTATTTGTTAATATTTACTAACAAAAATCACCCTAGAAGGCCGGAAATATCGTTGTCCCCTATCTTTCAGCAACATATCACCTCCCAGCGTTAAGGGCCGCCAAAAAGGATGATTGTTGTCAGTTTCCCCACAAAAAAACAAGAACCTGCCAAACGGCAGGTTCTTCTACAATTAATATTTCGTGGAACATCCCAAAAGCATCCACCCTTTTTACCGAACAGCATTCGTTCAGATAATTGCGATCAGGCAACTCTGCCGGTTGTGACTAGATACTTTCTCATATTCCTATATATAGGTTCTTAATGGGATTATATATTTCAAAATAAGGTGTGTCAATATTATTTGTCTGTGTAAAGCCTATGTGTCTCTTAATCGGGACAGGTATCATTAAAAAGGCACTATTTATGGTTTTTATTATAAGTTGATTATTGACGATTTCGGTATTTGGAATTATACTGAAAGAGAAATATCCAGCCACAAGCAGCAATGCTGCCATACAGACCAGCTTCATAAAGCAGAAAGGACTCTCTCATGTCAAGACGTGCAAACCAGAAACTTAAGCTTCTCAGAATAGTCGAAATACTCAGAAGTGATACTGACGAGTTTCATCCTCTGACCACAAACAAGCTGTGCGCAAAACTTAAAGAGATGGAAATTCCATGCAACCGGAAAGTACTGTATAAGGATATAAAGGCTCTGAATGATTTTGGATATGAAGTGATGAGTATCCCTGTTGGACGCGAGAAGGGCTACTATATGGATGATGATGCCTTCAGCCTGCCGGAACTTAAGATAATGGTAGATGCTGTCCAGGCAGCTTCATTCATCACAGAGAAAAAGTCAGAAGAACTGACTAACAAGATAGCTTCCCTCGGCGGAAGCCAGAGAGCAAGCCTTTTGAAAGATAATATAATCCGCTTCAATACAACCAAGCATACAAACGAAAGCATCTACTATGCCGTCGGTGCGCTTGAAGAAGCGATAAGGAAACATATCAAAGCTTCGTTTTTGTATTTTGACCTTAACGAGAATGGGGAACGTGTTTACAGAAAAGAAAAAGAATGGTATGTAGTCGAGCCGGTTTCCCTAACATATAATGATGATAACTATTATCTGATAACCTATTCAGAAAAGTATTCCGATTACATCACGTACCGCCTT
>CAJOOT010000189.1 GCA_905236215.1 uncultured Eubacterium sp. | reverse complement strand
TCAAAAAAAGGCTACCACCGGAAGATACGGTATACGTACTGTCAATGGCAGATATTGCATTGCGGTTGGCAGCGGTGTGGGAGCAGAGATCGGTCAGTATGTAGATCTCGTTCTCAAAAACGGTACGGTCATAGAGTGTGTAGTCGGAGACCACAAGGGCTCGGCTAAGTTTAAATCCAGCAATGGCTGCGTATCGGAATTTATCGTGAGTATGTCCAGACTCAACTATCAGATTCGCATGAGCGGAAATGTTTCAAGTGCCAGTGGCAGCTGGAACAGCCCCGTATCGAAATTTATTGTATATAATACCAAAGTATCGCTTTAATCTGTTTTGTTTTTTCATACCTACTTAACTTACACGAATCCCCGCCGGATTTTTCCGGGCGGGGATTCGTATATGAGGCTAAACGCAATTATGGGTGAATAGCGGAGGGAATTGTGAATGTTCGTTTTACCGATAATCACAAAGAGTTTATGCTTCTTGCAAGCGTTGATTACATATGATAAAGTGTTACGGTAGATCATATTTAGAGGTTATTGGACAGGGAGTATGTAAGTAATATGAAGAATAGAGTCTTTGCGGCGTTTTTTTTATGCATGTTAACATCGGTGGTAGTATTGAGCGCCTGCGCAAACAATAAAAATACAGAATCAGCGGAAACATCGGAGTCGAAGGATGCCATGGAAATGTCTGCTGTTTCTTCGGCTGATGAAAATGAGCCTGTCATAGCTTCGGCTGACGCCATATCATCGGATGCATCGGCGGATGCCACCGCCTCATCGGTAGAACCGCCGGAAACTGCTGAGATACCTGATGTGGAAAGTATCTCAAATGAAGCGATACCGTGGGGATACAGCGCAGACAGAGATGAGCTCAATCGTCCTGTAACAGCGCTTGAATATCAAAAAAAATACGCTGATTACAATGTTGATTTTATAGTGCCTACAGATGAAAAGGTGATATATCTCACTTTTGACGAGGGCTATGAAAACGGACAGACGGCGTCTATTCTTGATACCTTAAAAGAAAAAAATGCCACAGGAGTGTTCTTTGTGACCATGGATTATGTAAAAAAGAATCACGACCTGGTTGAGCGCATGATAAAAGAAGGACACGTATTGGGAAATCATACCGTGCATCATCCGGCTGACGGTATGCAGTCATTGAGTATTGAGAAACAGCAGGAAGAGGTTAATGTACTTCACGACTATATTCGGGAAAACTTCGGTTATGAGATGTTTTTGTTCAGATATCCTACCGGTATGTTTTCTGAGCAGTCGTTGGCTGTAGTAAATAACTGCGGTTACAAGAGTGTGTTCTGGAGTTTTGCTTACGTTGACTGGATTACGGATGATCAGCCCGACACGCAGGAAGCATATGAAAAACTAATTGGAGCACTTCATCCCGGAGCAATATATCTTCTCCACGGCGTATCGGAGACCAATGATGCTATACTGGGGGATTTCCTTGATGCCGCAGCCCAAAAAGGTTATGTGACCGGGGATTACCTGGAATCAGTGTTAAATAGATAGTTGTATTGAAATAGTCATTTCCCATAGTGTTAAGGAGTGGATAAGAAATGATCACTTTAAGGCTTGCCATAGCTACATCAATAAAAACAAATAAAGCCATAGAGAGTATAGTTACTCGGGTAATGGACAGTATTCAGGGGATCGAATATATATACCAAAAGGTAGATCCCGGCGTTGTTCCCGAACCACCGGATAAAGCCTGTGGCCTTCTTATTACAGATGATATGGATACCCTTTCCGTAATGGATATAAAAATGGCTGCCAGCGATGAACTGTCATTAATATATGTGGGGATGCTTGATGATGTGCGGGACAGGATTATTTATGTTGATGAGATATGGTCGGGAGGTAAGGAAGAAGAAGAATACGCTACACTTCTTGAAAATGCGGTAAGACGACTTATTCAACGTTTGAGAAAAAGGCTGCTTAGCGAGTCACTGAAATCCACGGTTAATATGATGCCGGAGATGATGTGGATCAAGAGCACCGAGGGCGGATTTGAATATGTCAATAACAGTTTCGTTAATACGATAGGGTTTCGAGAAGAAGAGGTTTTGGGCAAAACCGGGGAAGAGGTCGCAAACATGATCTCTGACGGCAATGATCGGGAAAGCTTTGATTATACATCTACGGATGAGATAGTGATGAGGTCCCGCAAACAGGCAGTATTTGACGAGATGCTTAAGGTTCCCGGAGGAATCAGGCAGTACTCTGTCACAAAGGCGCCGCTATTTGATGTATTTGGAAATATCTGGGGCATAGCGGGTATGGCTCATGATGTTTCCGATTTCAAAAATGTTGGGGTTGAGTTTTCAATCCTTATTGAAAACATGCCGTTGCCGCTTGTTATCTGCGATTCCGAATACAATGTCCTTCAGATGAATGCTTCGTTTAAGGATCTTACCCGGCTTGATGCAGCGGAGTTGGCCAATCTTGATTATCTTGAGTGGAAACGTAACAATCTCATACCGGCTACTGCCCGAACTCTTAATGAAAAGACAAATTCCACCCGTCAGGATTTTAGGATGCGTGATGGCTTTATCATGCGTTATTTTGCGCTTATTGAGCAGGAAATAAAAGATCATGCGGACCAGCTTACGGGCTATTATATAGTGTTTTTGGATATGACCACCCAGAAAATGTACGAAAAGGCTATTCTTCAGGAAGCCAATTCGGACAGCCTTACAGGGCTTTTCAACAGGAAGTATTTCTTTGACTATATCAAGAAACAGTGGGGCACACCCATGACGCTTTTGTATATGGATCTTGATCACTTTAAAGAAGTTAATGATACATATGGTCATGCCAGGGGAGATGATGTCTTAAGAGACACGGCAACACTTATTACGGAAATCTTTTATGACGGTGTTTCTGCCAGGTTGGGCGGTGATGAATTTACCGTTGTTCTAAGGGGTAAACAGGATCAGGCTATCATGGATGAAAGGATAGAGAGATTACAGAAAGGTTTGGGAGACCTCTTTAGGAAGGATTCGCTACCTGTTTCAATCAGCGTCGGTGAAATGTATACAGATGGTTCGGATAAAGATCTCGATAAGTTTGTGCAGGAGGCCGATAAACGCATGTATGATATGAAGGCAGCAAAGAAACGGGCAGAAGGCAGGCTTGGAGCTGTAGGAGAGTCTGACGAAGAGGCTTGGAGAAACCGTGATAGTGAGCTTGATAAGCGAAAAGGAAAAAGAAGAGACTGATAAAAGCCGCAGGCATTGTGTCTGCGGCTTTATTACTATTTTTAAATATTTTAGCTAATGGTATATTGAATATGATATGAATTGATAATAAAAACAAAATAAGTATTGAATATTCTTATGGATATCATGTATAACTCTTTTGTAGAATTATCGTTTTAGATGAACTGACATTTATGAAGAGTGAGGAGAAACAATAACAATGAAAAATAGAATGAAAAAGAAGATATCTGCACTTCTTGTAATGATAATGACCATGAGTATAGCTTTGGCAGGTTGCGGTTCGGGCAGCTCGGGCTCTGCCTCGGGTAATGTTGCATCATCCGGAGATACAGTCAAACTGACCAACGTTTCCTATGATCCTACAAGAGAGCTTTATCAGGCATATAACGAGCTGTTTACCAAATATTATCAGGAAAAAACAGGGATTACGGTTGAAGTTACACAGTCTCATGGCGGTTCCGGAAGCCAGGCCAGCAGTGTCATTGAGGGCTCAGATGCAGACGTTGTTACCCTTGCGCTTGCTCACGATATAACCCTTATAGAAGAAGCAGGGCTTATCGAGAGCGGCTGGGAAGAGGAGTTCAGCGAGGATTCTTCACCCTATACATCTACTATTGTATTTTTGGTAAGAAAAGGAAATCCCAAGAACATAACCGATTGGGACAGCCTGACGGAAGACGGCGTGGAAGTCATCACTCCCGACCCCAAGTCATCGGGTGGAGCCTGCTGGAACTTCCTTGCGGCATGGTATTACGCACAGCAGAAGTATGACTCTGATGAGACTCAGATGAAGCAGTTTGTGGCAGATCTCTATAACAACGTTACCGTTATGGATTCCGGAGCCAGAGGAGCTACCACCACTTTTGTTGAGAACGGACAGGGCGATGTCCTTATTGCATGGGAGAACGAGGCTCTTGCATCAGTATCCGAGTATCCTGATGATTATGAGATAGTAACACCTTCAATCTCTATACTGGCCCAGCCTTCGGTAGCCATTGTTGATGAGAATGCAAACGACAACAATACACAGTCTGTTGCGAAGGATTATCTCGAATATCTGTACTCCGACGAAGCACAGCAGCTCATCGGTGAAAACGGATACAGACCTATCAACGAAGAGATACTTTCCACATTCTCCGACAAGTTTGACCTCAATATCAATATGTGCACGATCAATGACTTTGGCGGTTGGAATCAGGCATATGAGGATTTCTTTGTTGACGGAGCTGTTTTTGATGAAATATACAATATGGAGTAATCAGGCAATATTTTGAATACTACGACTAAAAATAAAAAAGATAAACCGGCGAGGATTATTCCCGGGTTTGGGCTGACAGGGGGCGTGACGATAGCCATGCTCTCTGTTCTTGTACTTATTCCGTTGGCGTCGGTGCTGGTGTTTGCGTTCAGCCTTTCTCCGGCAGAATTCTGGAGTATTATCACCAGACCTAATGTCTTATATGCATTTTCGACCAGTATATCGGCAGCGGTAATAGCAGCTGTCATCAATTGCGTTTTCGGGGTGATATTGGCCTGGGTTCTTGTTCGATATGAATTTCCGGGAAAAAGAATAATTGACGGACTTATTGAACTTCCGTTTGCATTGCCTACTGCAGTGGCAGGTATCACTTTATCCAAAATGTATTCGTCCGGCGGAATGCTGGGCGGTATCCTTAACTCCATAGGTATTGAGGTATCCTATACATATCTGGGTATAGTGGTGGCGCTTACTTTTATCGGGATACCGTTTGTTGTAAGAGCTGTTCAGCCTGTTTTGAGCGGACTTGATCCACAGTATGAGGAAGCGTCATACATGCTTGGCGCATCAAGGGCGCGTACCTTCTTTAAGGTTATATTGCCGGAACTAAGACCGGCGCTTCTTACGGGATTCGGCCTTGCGTTTGCCCGCGGAGTGGGAGAGTACGGAAGCGTTATCTATATTGCCGGAAACAGTGAAAAAGAGCATACTCAGGTGGTATCCTATGTTATCATGCAGAAGCTGAATTATATCGATTACCAGGGTGCTACGGCTATTGCTCTGGTGCTCTTGATTATTTCATTTGTAATATTGTTTGCTATCAATATCATCCAGGTAAGACAGTCCAAACGGACAAACGATATGTAGGAGGGTACCATGGGAAAAGGTGCTGTCAAAGAGAAAAAATCCACAAAGATCATACTTATTACACCGGCTGTTGCATTTGTAGTAATCATGCTCGTCTTGCCCCTGATATCGGTTATCGTTAATTCGCTTTCAAAAGGGCTTGAGTTTTACTTTTCGTCATTATCGACAGAATATGTGGGAAGTGCCTTTACGGTAACTGTTATTGCCACGATTGTTTCGGTTGCGGTCAACACCTTCTTTGGAATAATGTGTTCGATATTTCTTACCAAGTACACATTTAAGGGGAAAAAGACTCTGGCAACACTTGTAGATATCCCGTTTTCGATATCTCCGGTCATAGCAGGTCTCGCATTTATTATGACTTTTGGACGTCTGGGCTGGGCTGCTCCGATCATTGATGGGATAAACGATGCTTTGGGAACGGATATTCAGATTGTTTTTGCGCTTCCGGGCGTAATTTTGGCTACAATTTTTGTGACATTTCCCTTTGTATCGAGAGAAGTTATTCCTGTGTTGAACGCTCAGGGGACAGACGAAGAGGAGGCGGCTGCACTTATGGGTGCAAGTGCATTTACGATCTTCAGAAAGGTGACATTCCCCCATATGAAGTGGGCACTTATTTACGGTGTGATTCTATGTACTGCCAGGGCTCTTGGAGAATTCGGAGCGGTTAATGCGCTTTCAAAGACAAGGGGCGAGACTTTCACCCTGCCACTTGAGATAGATGCACTTTATCTTTCCGGATCCGGAGATTCAATCACAGCTGCTTTTTCGGTATCTTCGATACTTGTCATCATAGCGGTGGTGGTTTTGATCTTAAGAAATATCTTTGAATACAGATACCGTAAAAAGATGAAGGATGTGTGAGGTTTAAAATATGTACGTTGAATTAAAAGACATTAACAAGAACTTCGGCGATTTTGAGGCTGCAAAGAATATAAATATCGGAATTAAAAAGGGGTCACTTGTGGCTCTTCTGGGTTCATCAGGTTCGGGAAAGACCACTATTCTTCGCATGATAGCAGGCCTCGAGACTCCTACCAGCGGAGACATATTTATAGACCAAAAACGTGTCAACGATACTCCGCCGGCGGATAGAGGAATTGGCTTCGTTTTTCAGAACTATGCTTTGTTTCGCTATATGACGGTGAAAAAGAATATCGAGTTCGGACTTGAAATCAAAAAATGGCCCAAACAAAGAATACGTGAACGGGTGGCTGAGCTTATAGAACTGGTGGGACTTAAAGGATTTGAAAACCGTTATCCGAATCAGTTGTCCGGAGGACAGAGACAAAGGGTGGCTTTTGCGAGAGCATTGGCCCCGGAGCCCAACCTTCTCCTGCTGGATGAACCCTTTGCCGCTATTGATGCAAAGGTACGTCAGGAGCTTAGAAGTTGGCTGAGGGAAATGATATACAAGGTGGGAGTCACCAGCATATTTGTAACTCACGATCAGGAAGAAGCTGTGGAAGTGGCAGACAGGATCATTGTTATGAATGAAGGTGTCATAGAACAGACGGGCTCTCCCACGGATATCTATAAGACGCCCGACACTCCGTTTGTGGCGGAGTTTATCGGTCAGTCCACTTTGGTTGATGATTACGGTCAGCTTGAAGGATTTTGTGCCGACGGAGAATACAGACAGGCTATCATAAGGCCGGAGTTTGTGGAGGCGTTTAAGGATGATTCCGTATTATATGGAGATCTTAAGAAATATTCGCAAAAGGGTGTAGTTACTGAGATACAGTTCCGCGGAAATGCATTGAATGTCACCCTTGATGTAAACGGAATCAAAGTCATTACTCACAGATCTCTTGAAAGACGTCCCATCGCAGTGGGAGAGGAAATGAATGTTATCATATATAGGGTTTTTGCGATAGATCCCGATACAAACAGTATCACAGTCAAGAGAAATGAGAGTTTTGAGCGCGACCATGAGGGGGAAAAGACATCAGGTCACGCTGTGATAGATGCTTAGGAACGGTTATGGTAAGACTCTTCCAGCTTACGTATGTTATCAATAAAATCCTGCATCACCGATGAGATATATTTATTCTTATGGTAAATAAGATTATAATCTCTGGTTAGTTCGATATCTTTTATGGAAAAAGCTTCGATGCGATGTGCTCGGAGCTTTTCTTCTATCATTCTCCGGGGCAATACTGATATGCCCAGATCTTCCGAGACAGCATTTACAAGAGCGGCGGTGGATGCGCTTTCCCATATGGGAATGATGTTTATATCGTTCGCCTTAAATACGGCGTCTGTCAGTTGACGTGTACCGCTGCCGCTTTCTCTCATGAGGAAGCTTTCATTATTTAACTCTTTTGGAGAAATATCTTTTTTTCCCGCAAATCTGTGAAACCTGCTGCATATGGGAACAAGTTCGTCACGCATGAATTTCTCGGTATGGATTTTATTTGAGTGGATGTTTCCTTCAATGAGAGCCAGATCCAACTTGTTTTCCAAAATCTTATTTTCGAGAAGAACCGAGCTTTCGATGGTAACAAAGATCTTAAGATCCGGATGATCGTAGTGGAAGTTTTTTATGATTCCCGGCATTAGACAGGAACCGATACTTATGCTGGCGCCCAGATGAAGAGTTCCGGTTTCGTTCCAGGAAGACATGTTTTCTTCCAGCTCATCGTAAAGCGACATAAACCTGGCGGCATCGGGATAAAAATGTCTTGCGGCATCAGTGGGTCTGATTCCACGGCCGTCTCTTTCAAAG
>CAJOOT010000188.1 GCA_905236215.1 uncultured Eubacterium sp. | reverse complement strand
CAACGGGAAATATCCGGTAGGGCCTCCCGAAGAGGATATTAGAGGAGATTATCAGCATTAATGATCCGTAAAGGGTCAGATTACAGAAAAGGAGTACCTTATGTCAAACGATAAATACGAAAGTCCGTTATCTGCACGTTATGCCAGCTCGGATATGCAGTATGTCTTTTCTCCGGAGAAGAAATTCCGTACATGGAGAAGGTTGTGGATTGCCCTGGCTGAGACGGAAAAGGAGCTTGGTTTAAATATCACAGATGAGCAGATAGAAGAGCTTAAGGCATATAAAGATGATATCAATTATGATGTTGCCAAGGCACGTGAGAAGGAGGTACGTCATGACATTATGAGTCATGTCTACGCATATGGCCTTCAGTGTCCCAAGGCGGCAGGAATCATTCACCTCGGGGCTACCAGCTGTTATGTGGGAGACAACACCGATATTATCCTTATGAGAGAGGCACTCCAGCTGGTTAGACGAAAGCTTCTGAACGTCATTTCAAATCTTGCAGAGTTTGCAGATGAATACAAGGAGCTTCCCACTTTAGGATTCACGCATTTTCAGCCGGCTCAGCCTACTACTGTTGGTAAGCGTGCCACTTTATGGATTCAGGAGTTTATGTCAGATCTTTATGATCTGGACTATGTGACAGGATCCTTGAAACTACTCGGCTCAAAGGGTACCACCGGCACCCAGGCCAGCTTTCTTGAACTCTTTGAAGGAGACCATGAAAAAATTGACCGTATAGATCCCATGATAGCTGAAAAAATGGGATTTGACTCATGTTATCCGGTATCGGGACAGACTTATTCCAGAAAGGTTGATTCCAGAGTACTGAACGTGCTTTCCGGTATTGCCCAGAGCGCACATAAGTTTTCAAATGATATCAGACTGCTTCAGCATCTTAAAGAGATAGAAGAACCGTTTGAGAAGAATCAGATCGGCTCTTCAGCCATGGCATACAAGAGAAATCCCATGCGTTCCGAGAGAATAGCGGCTCTTTCTAGATATGTTATGTCCATCACCATGAATCCGGCGCTTACATCGTCGGAGCAGTGGTTTGAGCGTACATTGGATGATTCGGCAAATAAGCGGCTTTCCGTTCCGGAAGGGTTCCTTGCCACTGATGGTATTTTAGAGCTCCTTATCAATGTTACGGATGGTCTTAAGGTTTATGATAAGGTCATTACGGCTCACCTTATGAATGAGCTTCCGTTTATGGCCACTGAAAACATTATGATGGACGAAGTCAACAAATACGGCGGAAACAGACAGGAGCTTCATGAAGAGATTCGTGAGATGTCAATGGAGGCTGCAAAGCGGGTTAAAGAGGAAGGCCTCGACAATAATCTTATCGATCTTATTGCCGCTAACCACAAGTTCCACGCCACAAAAGAAGAACTTGAGTCTTCCATGGAACCGTCGCGTTATACCGGACGTGCCTCCAGACAGGTAGATGCATATCTGAAGGATTATGTAAACCCTATACTTGAGAACAATAAGAGTGTTCTTGGTATGAGTGCGAAGATTAACGTCTAACTCGCGAGCGAGTCTTGACGCACTGAGCGAGTTTTGACATATTGTATAGCTGTTATAAACCCCGGCTGCTCTAAAAAGAGCTTAGCCGGGGCTTTGTGTAATGATATTGTGTTATTCGGTATAAGGAGCCTGTACACTGCTGCAGGATGAGGGAACAATGATTTCGCAATATCCCTTTCCGTCTTTTGAATAAACAGAGAAGAAAGCGAATTTCTTTTTTAATACGCTGTAGAGAATTCGCAATTCGTATTGGTCATTGTAGGACATAATAACCGGTACGCCGTCTACTCGTTCCACCCATTTTTCCGAGTCAAAGGAATTTTTTTGTACAATGAGTATGTACATCGTGGTACCGGAGAAACGAAGTTCTGTTATAAGTGAGTTGCAGCCATCTTCTTTAGCGCTTTTGAAAGAAAGATTCAACGGAACGTAGAAAATAGAGCTTAATTCATATTCGGTAAGTGAAATATCGGCCGGAGCCTTTCCTCTCCAGGTAAGATCGATACCGGGATGATCTTTTTTTACTTTGAAGATGATGGAATCTATGAATTTGTTTCCGGTGTATTCTTCGATCACATCGGCGTTATTTACATATGTCTCTTCAAGATCGTTGATGAGTGCGTCGAGTTTGGACTGCTTGTTGACATCCTGAGATTGGTTTACCTTTGAGAGCATATGT
>CAJOOT010000187.1 GCA_905236215.1 uncultured Eubacterium sp. | reverse complement strand
TGATAGTGTTCGACACAGTAAGACGTTATTTCATGTATAAAGGCTTTGATGTAAATTATGTTTCAAACTTCACTGATGTTGATGACAAGATAATAAAAGCAGCAAACGAAGAAGGAACTACTTCGGATGAAATTTCAAAGCGCTATATTGCTGAATGCAAAAAAGATATGGAAGCTCTTAATATACTTCCGGCCACGAGAAATCCTCTGGCTACCGAAGAGATAGATGGCATGATTGACATGATATCTACTCTTATTGACAAGGGATATGCTTATAAAGCAAATGACGGTACTGTTTATTATCGCACTCGCAAATTTGAGGGTTATGGAAAGCTTTCCCACAAAAACATAGACGATCTTGAAGCCGGTCATCGTGATATCAAGGTTACCGGTGATGAAATGAAAGAAGATCCGCTTGATTTTGTTTTATGGAAGCCGAAAAAAGAAGGCGAACCGTATTGGGAATCACCCTGGTGCGAAGGACGTCCGGGGTGGCATATAGAGTGTTCCGTTATGGCAAGACGTTATCTGGGAGATATGATAGACATTCATGCCGGCGGAGAAGATCTGATATTTCCGCATCATGAAAATGAGATTGCACAGTCTGAAGCGGCCAACGGTGTTACTTTTTCAAATTATTGGATGCATAACGGTTTTCTAAATATTGACAATCGCAAGATGTCAAAGTCTCTCGGCAATTTTTTTACCGTAAGAGAGATTATCGAAAAATATGATCCGAAGGTGCTTAGGTTTTTTATGCTAAGTGCTCATTACAGAAGTCCTTTAAATTTTAGTGCTGACCTTATGGATTCTGCCAAAAACGGTCTTGAAAGAATTCTTACAGCCTGCACTAATCTCAAAGATAAGCTTAAGAATGCCAAAGGTGACATAACACCTGCTGAAACAAATCTTCTCAACGAGGCTGATAAGTATAGAGTAAACTTTGAGACAGCCATGGAAGATGACTTTAATACGGCCGATGCTGTATCTGCGACATTTGAACTTGTACGTTTTGTCAATTCAAATACGAATGCAGAATCTTCAAGAGAATATTTGGAAAAGCTTGATTCATTGCTGTTTAGTCTGACAGATGTCCTTGGTATTGATACTTCTGTCAAAGAGGAGCTTTTGGATGACGATATAGCTGAGCTTATTAATCAGCGCCAGATGGCCAGAAAGAATAAAGATTTTGCTCTTGCGGACAAAATACGGGATGATCTTCTCCAACAGGGCATTGTTCTTGAGGATACCAGGGAAGGCGTCAAATGGAAGAGAGCTTAGAAAAGATTATAAGGGAAGAATTTGATATTCCTGAAAAGGATATCAAAAGCTATTCCCCGCTTACGCTTGCTTACATAGGTGATGCGGTTTACGAGATTGTTATTCGCACGCTTGTAATATTGCAGGGCAATGCGGCTGTCAACAAGCTTCATAAGCGTACAGCCTCTCTTGTCAAGGCTCCTGCCCAGGCACATATGTTATCGGAGCTTAAAACTTATCTTACGGAGGAAGAGATCGCTGTTGCAAAACGCGGCAGAAATGCACATTCGTTCACAAAGGCAAAGAATGCTACAGCAGGTGAATATCGCATGGCTACCGGTTTCGAAGCTCTCATAGGATACCTCTATCTAACAGACGGATTTGAAAGGATCTTGGAACTTATCAAAAAAGGTTTGGAATTAACGGGTAAATGATATGCGTGACAGTGAATCTATCATAGAAGGAAGAAATGAAGTCATAGAGGCATTTAGAGCCGGACGTACCGTGGAAAAGGTGTTTATGATTGAACGTACCGAAGACGGGCCTTTAAAGACTATATTAAGAGAAGCAAAAAAAGCGGGCGTTTCTGTAAGATTTGTAAAAAAAGAAAGACTTGAACAGCTTTCAGAATCCGGAAAACATCAGGGTGTTGTTGCTTATGTAGCATCAATGGAATATTCACAGGTGGATGACATTCTGTCTCTTGCCGAAGAAAGAAACGAGCAGCCGTTTATTATTTTGCTTGATAATGTAGAAGATCCTCATAATCTGGGAGCTATCATCCGAACAGCCGATGCATCGGGGGCTCACGGAGTCATCATACCAAAAGACAGGAGTGCTCTTCTCACAGCTGGAGCCATTAGAGCATCTGCCGGCGCTGCCAATCATGTTCTTGTGGCCAAAGTCACCAATCTTACAAACACTATCGAAGACCTTAAAAAAAGAGGGCTTTGGTTTGTCTGCGCCGATATGGATGGGGATACTATGTATTCGCTGGATCTGAAAGGTCCCATCGGAGTGGTCATAGGTAATGAGGGAAAGGGTGTAAGCCGACTGGTCAAAGAACACTGTGATATGAAGGCGGCTATTCCAATGAAAGGAAAGATGTCGTCGCTTAATGCCTCGGTTGCAGCAGGCATCATGATGTATGAGATAGTGCGTCAGAGAGGTTGACCTTTATGAAAAATGCATATAAAGAGATCAATGATGATGAATTGATTGCGCGCTTGAGAGCCGGAGATGAGGATGTGGTAGATCATTTGCTTGATAAATACCGATCTGTTGTTCGAAGAAAATCCAACGCCATGTTCCTTATCGGCGGAGATACGGATGACCTTAATCAGGAAGGAATGATCGGACTTTATAAGGCTATACGTGATTATGATCCTCAAAAGGAGGCAAGTTTTTCCACTTTTGCCAATATGTGCATTCAAAGGCAAATGTATACTGCTGTAGAAGCTTCACAAAGAAAAAAGCATTCTCCGCTAAATTCCTATGTTTCCATAGATGAGCGTGAAGAGCTTGAAAATATTATTGCGCTTCATGAAAACAGTGAAAATTCAAACCCCGAAACAATGTATATCGATCAGGAAAACGCTGGAAATATCAGGAGGAAGATCGATGAACTTTTAAGTGTCTACGAAAAGAAGGTTTTAAATCTTTATCTATCGGGCCTTAAGGCTGATGAGATAGCATCGGTTCTTGAGAAAAAGCAAAAATCAGTAGAAAATGCAATAGGGAGAATAAGGTCGAAAATTCATGAAGCGATTTAATCGGTGATTTTTCCAATCGAAAAAGGCGTTCTCATTGCAAGAGAAGATAAAAAAAGTTATAATCTCGTTGTATGTCTGTGCTGTTTGTACTTAAAATAATAGGTATAATCCTATTGGTTATATTAGGAGTTTTGCTCATACTTGTGGCGCTTGTTTTGTTTTGGCCCGTCAAGTTTGGGGTGGATATTCATTCATCAGAAGATATTAAGGCAGACGGCTTTGTCAGATGGCTCGGAAGGTTGTTAAATATTACTTTTTCTTATGAGAAAGGTGATGTTTCATTCAAAATAAAAGTACTGTTTTTTACAATAAAGACTTCGGAAAAGTCATCTGAAGAAAAAGATATATCCACCCGGGATGATACAAATGAAGAACCGTTCGGGACTATGGATTATGATGGCTTTAAAGAAATTTCCGAACCGGAACATACAAATTCAGAAACCGGTACAGAGGAGCTTCACACAAAAGAAAATATTCCCGAAGGAGCTTCACGAGAAAAAAAGGGCATAGGCGCCATCTTTAAAATGATATTCTCTGATGAGTCAAAAGATGCATTATCCGTTCTTCTTAAGCGCTTAAGGACACTGCTTAGACACATCAGGTTTAAAGATCTTAAAGGAGATGTATCGTTTTCAACAGGTTCGCCTGATATTACAGGTATTGTGACGGGTATCTTATCATGGTTTCCCGTTGCATACGGAAAGAACCTTAGTATAGCTCCCGATTTTTTGAGCGATGAGGCATACTTAAAAGGAGATATTTCAGCCAGAGCTTCCTTAAGATTGTTTTTCGTTCTTTTATTTGTGCTTGGTTTGATATTTAACAAAAAAATAAGAAGATTCATCAGTCGTATCCGAAATAAATAATACGCACTTAAACCATAAGGAGGATAAACTATTATGGCAGACAACAGCTTTAAGACTACAGTTGAAACATTATTCGGCGGGATGGAAGGATTCATAACTTCCAAGACCGTTGTAGGAGATGCTATCCATATAGGTGATGTCATCATTTTGCCTCTTGTGGATGTTACGTTTGGTGTAGCTGCAGGTGCGTTTTCGCAACCTCAGAAGAATAACGGCGGCGGCGGTATGGGCGCCAAACTCACTCCAAGCTGCGTGCTTGTTATTAATGGGGATAAAATAAGACTCGTGAATATTAAGAACCAGGACGGACTTACTAAGGTACTTGATCTGGTTCCGGAGATAGTTGAAAAGATTTCCGATAAGGTTTCATCCAGAAAGAATAAAGATAATTATTCTCAAGAAGAGAAAGCGGCTGCCGAAGAAAAGCTTTCAGATATGATTAATGAGTCAATGGAAGATATAGAATTATAGAGAATAATACCTAAGAAAAAATCCGCACCATTTGAGGTGCGGATTTCCTAATTAAGCTCTTTCTACGCGGCCTGAACGGAGACAGGAAGTGCATACATGCATCTTCTTGGGGCTTCCGTCAACTACCCCGCGTACGGTCTTAATGTTTGAGCGCCACATTTTATTGGATCTTCTATGAGAATGGCTCACCTTAATTCCGAAGTGAGCGCCTTTTCCGCAAATTTCGCATTTTGCCATGATTATCCCTCCTTTCAGGCTCACAGTATTGTTATCTTATCAGATTTGAGCTTAGAATGCAAGAAAAAATTATGTTATAACAGTTTCATTTTTTTTTGAAAACGGTTATAATATGAAAGACATTTTTTTGGAACCGACATACATATGAGGAGGAGCCATATGAAAGAACATAAAGAAAACAAGTACGGCAAGATTCTGGTTAATCCGGATGTTATATCCACGTATGCAGGATCTATCGCCGTTGAGTGCTTTGGTATAGTGGGATTTGGTGCAGTATCGGTTTCCGATGGTATTGTGCACCTTCTGAAAAACGAAAAGATTACACGCGGTATAGATGCAAGGATTAGTGATGGTCGTATAGCGCTGGATTTTCATCTTATTATAGCATATGGTATTAATATACCTGCAGTTATAGAAAACCTCAGAGAAACAGTCAAATATAAGCTTGAGGAATTCACCGGCATGAAGCTCGAAAGAATCAATATTTTTGTTGAGGGCGTCAGGGTTATTGACTGATAAATCACTGTAACATCCAGGCTTAGGAGGAAAAATGATTTGAGTACAGAACGTATAGACGCAGCGATGTTATCCAGAATGTTTTTGGCCGGTGCGGCCAATCTTGCTGCGCACAAAGAATATATAAACGAATTGAATGTATTTCCGGTACCGGATGGAGATACCGGTACCAATATGACTATGACAGTCACCAGTGCAGCTTCTGAAGTATCTGCTCTTGAAAGGCCGACATTTGAAACTTTGTCAAAGGCTATGTCATCCGGCTCTTTAAGAGGCGCCAGAGGTAATTCGGGCGTTATTCTTTCTCAGCTTTTGAGAGGGTTTTCAAAGACTATCGCTTCTGTTGAGCATATTGATGCACCGGTAGTTGCGGAATCATTTAAAAGAGCCGTAGAAACGGCATACAAAGCAGTTATGAAACCCAAAGAAGGCACAATCCTTACCGTGGCGAGATGTGTTGCGGAGCGGGCAGAATCTCTTGTGGGCGAGACAGACGATCTTGTTGTATTCGGAGAGGAAATTATCAAGACTGCCGAAGAGACACTTGATAAAACTCCCGATCTCCTTCCGGTGCTCAAAGAAGCGGGTGTTGTAGACTCCGGAGGACAGGGGCTCCTTGAGTTTTTAAGAGGCTGTTATGATGTTGTCCTTGGAAAGAAGATTGATTATTCAGCCATAGAAACCGGATCCTTAGGTGCAGGTATTGTTAAGATTTCCGAAGAAACGAAGGCGGAGATTACCTTTGGATACTGTACGGAGTTTATCATTGTATTGGATGAGACTCTGGGTGACGACGAGATCAGGGAATTCAAGACATATCTTAACGGAATGGGAGATTCCATAGTATTTGTACCGGATGATGATTTCGTAAAAGTACATATTCATACCAACAATCCGGGCAGTGTACTCCAAAAGGCTCTTGAAAAAGGCTCTCTTAGCAAGATCAAGATTGATAATATGCGTGAAGAACATCAGGAGAAGCTTTTCAAGGATTCGCTTAAGCTTGCTGCAGAACAGAAGGCTCTTGAAGAAAAAGAAAAATCTGAGGAAGAGATTTCTTCAGAGCACAAAGAAGTTGGTTTTGTTGCTGTATGCGCAGGAGCCGGACTTGAAAGCATATTGAAGGATCTTGGTGTAGATGTGGTAATAAGCGGCGGTCAGACCATGAATCCAAGTACTGATGACATTCTTAAGGCTGTAGAAAAAGTTGATGCAGATACTGTATACATTCTGCCCAACAACTCAAATATTATCCTTGCAGCAAACCAGGCTGCTGAGCTTGCACCTGATAAGGATGTCGTGGTTATTCCCACAAAGACTGTACCTCAGGGAATTTCGGCCATGATTAATTATTTACCGGATCTTAGTGCTCAAGAGAATACGGAGTGTATGATTGAAAGCATCAATGAGATCAAGACGGCTGAGGTTACATATGCTGTTCGCGATACCACAATAGACGGCGTTTCTGTATCGGAAAACGATTATATGGCTATCGGAGACGGAAAGATTTTGGGAGCCGGAAAAGATATTGATGAAGTCGTTTTGGATATGCTTGAAAAGATAATAGATGAGGACTCTGAAATCCTTACCATCTATTATGGAGAAGATGTAGACGAGGAGGCTGCCGGTCATATCAGAACGCTTGCCGAAGAGCGTTACGAAGACATAGATATAGAAATTTATGAGGGCGGTCAGCCGGTTTACTATTATATAATTTCTGTGGAGTAAAAATGAAGCTTGAAGATCCGATTACAGTCGTAAAGGGCGTAGGTTCAAAAACAGCTGAATTGTTTGAAAAAATAGGAGTATATTCGATTTCGGATATGCTCCTTTATTTTCCGCGCACTTTTTTGGAATTTCCCGATCCGGTAGAAAACGGTCTTTTTAAAGTCGGTAATGAGTGTGCCATAAGGGCTGAAATCATAAGTCGTCCCATCGTTAAAAAGGGAAAGATTCCCGTAGTTATTACCAATGTTACGGACGGAGTGACGGATATCAAGCTTATTTGGTTCAGGTCTGTATATATTGCATCTCAGCTCAAGCCCGGATCCTCACGTATTTTTTATGGTACGGTGGTTTCAAAAGACGGTATCTTTACCATGGAACAGCCCAGGATGTTTTCTGAAGAGGATTATGTCAACCTCCAAAAAAACATGCAGCCGGTATATCCTTTGGTTTTGGGTCTAAAGAACAATACTGTAAGAAAGACTGTGAAGTATATTTTAGAAGATGATGGAATAAAAGAAAGTCTTGATGAAATACTTCCCTATGACATCGTTAAAAAATATGGATTTAATTCAATAAAAAAAACATACGAATCCATGCATTTTCCCAAAAGCAAACGCAATTTTGCCGATGCACGAAAGCGACTTGTTTATCAGGAGTTTTTGGCTTTTTCTTTGAGACTCAAATATGAGAGGAGTCTTGAAGATGATCGCGGCAACGGTATTTCGGTTAAAAATGTCGATGACATAAGACGACTTGAAGATACACTTCCTTTTAAGCTTACAAATTCACAAAAAAGCACACTTGATGATATATTCAATGATATCTCGAAAGAACATACTATGAGGCGTATCATACAGGGAGATGTTGGCTCCGGAAAGACTATAGTTGCATTTTTTGCTATGGCCGCTTTTGCATCAAACGGTTATTCATCGGCTATTATGGCACCAACGGCGGTTCTTGCTGCACAGCACTATGATAGCTTATGTGAATTTCTTAAAATGACGGGGCTTCCTTACGAAGCAGTTCTCCTAACGGGTTCGCTTTCGGAAAAACAAAAGAAAGATGCCAGAGAAAAACTTGAAAGAAAGAGTCCTGTTCTTGCGGTAGGAACTCAGGCTCTTATTCAGGATAAGGTGAAATTCAAAAATCTCGGACTTGCCGTCACCGATGAACAACACAGATTTGGAGTACGTCAACGTATGAATTTAAGCGAAAAGGGTAATGATACACATATGCTTTATATGAGTGCTACGCCCATACCGCGTACGCTTTCCATGATACTTTACGGAGATCTTTCCATTTCTGATATGAAGGATATGCCAAAGGGCCGTCTCCCTATAAAAACAGCAGTTATAGATGATTCACAGCGGAAAAAGGCATATCAGCTGATGATGCGTGAGATAAATGAAGGAAGACAGGCTTATATCATTTGTCCCCTTGTAGAGGAAAGTGAGCTTACGGAAGCAAGGGATACATTCACATATACAAAAGAGTTGAAAAGTATTCTTCCTTCTTACGTAAAGATAGATATGCTTCACGGAAAGATGAGTCCTTCCGAAAAAAATACCGTAATGCATCGTTTTGCCCGGGGCAAAACTGACGTTTTGGTTTCCACCACTGTTGTAGAGGTTGGCGTTAATGTTCCCAATGCTACGGTTATTATGATAGAAAATGCAGAACGTTTTGGCCTGTCCCAACTTCATCAGCTTAGGGGAAGAGTGGGAAGAGGCAGTGCTCAGTCATATTGCATGCTGGTGAACGGTTCTACCGATCCAAAAGCTCAGGAAAGGCTAAACATCATGCATGAATCTTCGGACGGTTTTTATATTTCGGAAAAGGATCTGGCGCTTCGCGGTCCGGGAGATTATTTCGGTATCAGACAAAGTGGAGATCCTTCGTTTAAACTGGCTGATATCTACGCTGACAGCAGTATCTTAAAAGATGCCGCAGCAGATGCTCAAAGGATTGTTGAAACAGCGCCGGATAGTGTCAGCGAACTTCTTTTAAAGCTGAAATATCGGGTACAGCCGTAAGAGAATAATTGGTGTAATAGATTACATATCCGGGTTTTGCACCGTTGGGCTTTTTGACGTTTTTGCGCTCAAGGTAATCAATTTCCACCTTTGGTGAATCCTTTCCGGCTGAAAAGTATGCAGCAAGACTTCCGGCTTCCTCAAAAGCGCGATCCGTCATTTCGGCTCCGTTTGTTTTTACAATAACATGAGAACCCGGCATTTTTTTTGCGTGGAACCACCAGTCGCCGCCGTTTGCAAATTTAAATGTCAGTTCGTCATTTTGTATATTGTTTCTGCCCACATACATATCAAAACCATCGCTTGAGATAAAGTGGCTTGGCTTTGATTTTACATGTTTCTTTTCCTTCTTTTTACCGTTTGTTCCTTTTCTTTTGATATATCCCTGAGTAATAAGCTCTTCCTTTATCTCTATAAGATCGTTTTCGTCTCTTGCATTCTTCAGAGATTCTTCAACGGACAACAGATGATCTATATCATGCTTGGTCTGTTCGGTAAGCTCGGTTAATGCTTCGTAAGTGCGCTTTAGCTTGGAGTATTTAAAAAAATACTTCTGAGCATTTTCGGTAGCTGTTAAAGTGGGATCCAGAGTTATTTTGACATCTTCGTCATTGTAATAGTTTTTTAATGTTACGTCTTTTGAACCCGGCAGTATTTCGTGTGCATAAGCGGTGATAAGCTCGCCTTTAAGCTGATAATTATCTCTTTTTTTCGTATCATCAAGCTGCTTTAACTGAAGGTCGTATTTTCTTGTGGTGCGCTCCAATGCGGTACTTACGATCTTTCTAAGGTCGGTGGATTTCTGTCTGATCCTTGCATAAGTTTCACGCGATGCATAGAAGGACTTTAACGTATCGGATATATTATCCGTCATAACCGTACTTTCTTTGGAATACATCGTAAGCTGAATGCTCGAAAAGTCAGAAGGTTTTGAGTTTTCTATTACAATGCAGGGAGAGTAAGTACTGTTCCTTATGCAGTCCGTAACGGACATAAAGGCTGAAAACAGGTTTGAACATTCTTCATCAGAAAGCATACCGGGGTTTTTGTCGGGGATTATTTGTGCTCTATGGCAAATTTCGTTTGCAATAAGAGGAGAGATGCCGTTAAAAGAAGAATATATAGCCTTGTATATAGGATTGGATTTTTTGCTGTTTATGACATCAAGGAATGCACATTTATCATAAATACTTACAGGGTTCGATTTTTCGAGACTCTTGGGCATGAAATATTTCTTTCCCGGCAATACTTCTCTTAATGAGGATATGCTTGAAGGAACTCTTTTTATTGAATCAATAATGATATCATTTTCATCACAGAGTATAATATTGCTGTATTTACCCATAAGTTCCGCATAAAGAACACGGATTACATTATCGCCCATTTCGTTAAAATGCTCTGCGCTGATACGAATAATCCTGTCTGTATTGGGTTGAGTAACATCAAGTATCTTACCGTTTAACAGGTGCTTTCTCAAAAGCATACAGAATGCTGGAGCTATGGCCGGTGAAGGCTTGTTGTCTGCAGTTAGGTACGCAAGAGGTAGAGAGGCGTTTGCACTTATCAAAAGCCTTAAAGATGCTTCTTTATTTTTTAATGTAAATAGAATCTCGTCTTTCTCGGGTTGCGTTATTTTAGAGATGCGGGATCCTGTAAACCCGGTTTTTATATCATTTGTCAGATTTGCAATGACAATTCCGTCAAAGGCCATTTGTGGAATCTCCTTATACTGTAAATAAAGCACACAAAGTGTGCCGCGCCTTGTTATTTTAAAGCAAATAATGTATAATAGCAACGTTTGTTAATTGTCAGCAGTTATATTAATCTATATAAGGAACAGTATGATAGACTCGATGACCGGATTCGGCAGAGCCGAAGCATCCGGAGCAGATAAAAATGTTTTTGCAGAAATAAGGAGTGTCAATCACAGATACCTTGACCTTTCGGTTAAAATGCCCAGAAGACTAGGTGCTTTTGAAGCTGACGTCAGGGAATATCTCAAAAAAAACATCGCCAGAGGAAAGGTTGAAGTTAGAATCATTTTCGAGGACCTTTCCGAAGGACAGAAAAACCTCAGGTATGATCCCATAATAGCTAAAAGCTATATAGAGAGCTTTGAACGAATGGAAAAAGAGCTTGGCATAAAAAACGATGTGTCAGTATCTTTGCTTTCACGTATGGATGGAGTGTTTGAAACCCAGTCTAATGAAGAGCTCGATGATGACAAAGAACTTAAGGCTCTTGTTCTGAAAGCTGTAGAAGATGCCTACACGGCATTTTCCGATATGAGACAAAAAGAGGGCGAGGCTCTAAAAAAAGACCTTTACACAAAGCTGGATGGGATGTTATCATATGTCAGCCGTATCGAAGATATTTATCCTCAAGTGGTTGAGGAATATCGAAAAAGTCTTTATGAAAAGGTAAATGAGATACTTAAAGACTCTGCGATAGATGAGTCCAGGGTTGCTTCCGAAGTAATTATCTATGCAGACAAGATTTGTGTGGATGAGGAAACGGTTAGGTTAAGGACTCATATTGAATCCATGAAAAAAACACTTTCCGATGGCGGTGCCGTAGGACGTAAGCTGGATTTTATCGCACAGGAGATGAACAGAGAATCAAACACCATTCTCTCTAAGTCATCTAATGCCGATATTGCTGATATTGCCATTGAAATGAAGACTGATGTCGAAAAGATCAGAGAACAGGTTCAGAACATAGAGTGATTTGATTATTTCTACGCGGAGGATTACGTTGTCGTTCATCAACATAGGCTTCGGAAATCTTGTAAATGCAGACAGGATCATATCCGTTATAAAAGCGGATTCCGCTCCCTCTAAGCGCCTGGTACAGACGGCCAGAGAAAACGGAGAGCTCGTAGATGCTACTCAGGGCAGAAAGACAAAAAGCATAATTGTAACCGATTCATCCAGAATCATTCTGTCAGGTCTTACTACAGAAACACTGCTTGCCAGAGTGGATTCATATCCGGAGGTGGAAGAAAGTGAATAAAGAAGGCTTACTTATCGTTTTGTCGGGATTTTCGGGCAGCGGAAAAGGGACAGTTGTCAAAAAGCTTCTTGAAGACGGCAGCTATGCATTATCTGTATCTGCTACCACCAGATTACCCAGACCGGGAGAGGTTGACGGTGAAAGTTATTTTTTTACCGATAAACAAAAATTCATCGAAATGATTAAAAACGATGAATTCCTTGAGTATGCTGAGTATGTTGAAAACTACTACGGTACACCAAAAAAATACGTTATGGACAAGTTGTCGGAAGGTATCAACGTTATCCTGGAGATAGAAGTGCAGGGCGCGTTAAAGGTTAAAAAAGCATTTCCCGATACGATACTTATTTTTATTGTTCCTCCCGGAGTCAAAGAGCTTGAGCAAAGATTGGTTGGAAGACATACGGAAGAAGCATCTACCGTACGCTCCAGAATGGAACAGGCCAGGGTCGAGACTGAATCCATGAATAAGTACGATTATATTGTAATAAACGACGACATCAACAGATGCGTTTCCGATATCAAAAACATCACGGAGGCGGTTTCTTTGGAAACCGCAAGAAATAAGGATATGATAGTTTTGTTCAAACAGCAGTTTGAACAGTATCTGAAAGGAGAAACATTATGATTCATCCGTCATACACGGATCTTATGGAAGTGGTTAACGAGGATGTTGAACCCGGTGAGGAGCCGATTGTAAACAGCCGCTATTCAATTGTTATGGCTACAGCCAAGCGGGCACGTCAGATTATTGCCGGTTCCGAGCCTATGGCAACGGCTAACTGTGATAAACCTTTCTCTATAGCTGTCGAAGAGCTTTACGAGGGTAAAGTTCAGGTTTTTGGTGCAGAAGATGAAAATGAAGATCCCAAAGAAGGGGCTGTGTCAGAAGCGGAAGAATTGTCAATAGCCGAAGAAACTGTAGAAGAATAGTATTATAAAAGCGACAATTATTAAGACGTATGGAGCTATACGGGCTTCATTCGTCTTTTTTGTGCGGATTTATGAACGTATATTTTATTTCGCTTGGTTGCGATAAAAACAGGGTTGATTCTGAAAAGATGCTGTATCTGCTTCAGTCACACGGATTTAACATCACCGATGATGAAAACGAGGCTGATATTGCGATTGTTAATACCTGCAGTTTTATATTGGATGCGAAGGAAGAAAGCATTTCGTCGGTGCTTGAAATGGCTGAGCTAAAAAAGCAAGGCAAACTCAAGGCGCTTATTGTGGCAGGGTGTCTTTCTGAACGCTATCGCTCGGAGGTCCGAAAAGAAATGCCTGAAGTTGATGCTGTGATTGGCACAAACTCGGCAGATAAACTTCTTTATGCCATTGAAGAGGCCCTCCACCAGAGGCCTGCTGAGTGCTTTGGCCCGCTTACAGGTTTTCCTGATATGGGACAAAAACGCGTCCTTTTGCCACCTTATCACTATGCTTATCTTAAGATAGCCGAAGGGTGCGGCAAGCATTGCACATATTGCGCTATTCCCATGATGCGAGGGAAATACAGGAGCGTCGAAAAAGAAAAACTTCTTGAAGAAGCCCGGAATCTTGCTGAAAGCGGCGTTAAGGAATTGATACTTGTAGCACAGGAGACAACTCTTTACGGTGTTGATATTTACGGACAAAAAATGCTTCCGACGCTTCTAAAGGAATTATGTAAAATTGATGGGATAGAGTGGATAAGGCTTCTGTATGCTTATCCGGAAGAGATTACCAATGAGTTGATAGAGACCATGGCCTCCGAAAGTAAGATTTGTCATTATATTGACATTCCCATTCAACATATCAATGACGGTATACTTTCGCGCATGGGGAGAAAAACTTCGGGAAGCAGCATAAAAGATTTGATTTTTAGACTAAGAAAAGCTATTCCCGATATTTGCATAAGGACCACGTTGATTACGGGTTTTCCGGGTGAAACCGATGAGGATTTTGAAGAGCTTCTTACTTTTTTGGAGACTCAAAAACTTGACAGGGTGGGGGCTTTTGCATATTCTCCTGAAGAAGGGACCGTGGCTTGCTCTTTTGAAAATCAGGTAGCTGAGTCTGTAAGGGAGACAAGGAGAGACTCG
>CAJOOT010000186.1 GCA_905236215.1 uncultured Eubacterium sp. | reverse complement strand
CATGAAACAGCTCACAGGACATAAAAATATTGACAACTGCTGCCCTCTCGGGATGAAAGAGCATCTTCGACATACTGTTTGCCATAAATGCCTGACCATATTCTCTGGCAGGCGTAAATTCCTTGTTGGGCTTTTTTGACGCCTGAAGGCTGACCGCCTTGTAAACCGTGCCCAATACATTGCGCACGGCTTTCGGATGACGATCAGCCTTCGAGCCAAGGTAAGCCCCAAATTTTTCTATAGTATCGTTCATGAATAGAATCCTAACACATTTGAGGGTATGTTGTCTATTAGTTAAAATTACTTAACTTTTTTCCTATACTACATTTTTATTTGACAGTTACTTTAACTGCAATGATACGTCACGCTGTACTCAGCCATATCTTCCCCCACGTAACTTAACTTCATACTGAAAAATCCCGTGTCATCTTTCATGATAAGCGGAATGAATTTCCTGTCTCCTTCCCACATTCTAAGGGAAAGAACATCTTCTTCGGGCACCCACATAAGTTCTCCTTCATCGCACTCCATGGACAACTCACCCTCAAAACCGTCTGCTGAAAATAAAAACATATATTCCGATTCCCACTTGTCAGAAGAAAAAGTAATGATACCTCGAAGCTTATAGCTGGTAAGGGTGAGCCCACTCTCTTCTTTCACCTCACGCAAAAGGCATTCTTCAGGGCTTTCTCCCTCTTCAAGCTTTCCTCCTATACCTATCCACTTACCTTCGTTGGGATCATTTTTCTTTTTGGTTCTGTGCATCATAAGAACCATTCCATCTTTTTTTATGTAACACAAGGTTGTATTTTTTGCCATGTTTGATCTGTAACTCCCTTCTGCGCCGCAAGGCGCAAAACAGACCCGGTGTCGATAAACACCGGGTCTGATTCAAGTCTCTAATTAACATGTGCCGGAAGCTCGGGCATAAGCTGTTGTGACATTGTTTCAAGCACATCTTTCAGATGCTGCTGATCTTCCTCCGAAAGCTGGTCTTTAAGTCGGCTTACAACTAGGTTGACATAACGTGAACTGATATCGTAATAATCCAGGTATTTCTGAGTGACACGCAGATGATATTCCCTGCGATCCTCCTTGGACTGGATTTTCTCTACGTAGCCTTTCTGTATGAGCTTTCCGATCTTGTATGCCGCATTCGGCGAAGAAATATTGGCAAAGTTCGCAAACTCATTAATGGTGGGTTCATCCAGAGCATAAATGATTTCCATACAGAACGTTTCCACAGTGGTTAACGTGGCTTCTCTGTCTGTAAAGTTGTGAAATACCTCTTTGTAAAAATGAAGTTTGAATTTCTCATAGACCTCCATAAAGGCCGCTTCGAGTTTCATACCTATCTCTCCCATTCTGCTATAAGCATTTATGGTTTTAGTATAGCAATCGGGAAAAAAATCGTCAAACATCTGTTTCTTTTTCCGTAAGAGCAAAAGACAGCTCAGCGGATACCGCCACCTCACCATCTACCATAGCCGTGGCTGTGGCAAAGCCCACCGGTCCTTTCATCGCACTCATTTCACACTTTAGCTCCACTACATCACCGGGCACCACCCGTCTTTTAAAACGGGCTTTTTTAATACCTCCGAAAAGCGCAAGCTTCCCCTTATGCTCCTCCTGTACAAGGAGAGCCACAGCTCCCGTCTGGGCCAAAGCTTCTATAAGAAGGACTCCGGGCATGATGGGCTGTCCCGGAAAATGTCCCAGAAACTGCATCTCATTGGCAGTCACACACTTTATACCCTTTGCCCATTTTCCGGGCTCACACTCCACTATCCTGTCTACCATAAGAAACGGATATCTGTGCGGTAGTATTTTCTGAATCTCCGTCGTATTTAACTGCATCTTATGCCTCCTTAAAACGCTTGAATACAAGACTTGCATTATGTCCGCCAAAACCCAAGGAATTAGACATAGCATATCTGATCTCTTCATGTATGCCTTCATTTGGAACGATGTTCAAGTCACATTCCTCGTCGGGTACACTATAGTTAATCGTAGGCGGGATATAAGATTCACAAATACTCTTCATGGTAATGACAGCCTCCACTGCTCCCGATGCCCCTAAAAGATGGCCTGTCATTGCCTTGGTAGAGCTTATCTTAAGATCTTTTGCCGCATCTTTAAAAGCAAGCTTAATGGCTGCTGTTTCTCCCTTGTCATTCATCGGAGTGGATGTGCCATGAGCGTTTATATAATCTATATCCTTCGGTTCTATACCTGCGTCTTTTATTGCCTTTTTCATGCATGCAGCAGCACCGGATCCATCCGGCGTGGGAGCTGTTATGTGGTAAGCGTCACAGCTTACTCCGTAACCGACAATCTCACCGTAGATTTTGGCTCCTCTCTTTTTGGCATGCTCATATTCTTCTATAACCAGCATGCCTGCCCCTTCTCCCATAACAAAGCCGCTGCGCTCTTTATCAAAGGGAATAGACGCTCTCTTTGGATCAGTCTGAGTGGTAAGAGCCTTCATGGATGTAAATCCTCCTATGGAAAGAGGCGTAATCGCCGCCTCTGCACCACCGCAAAGCATAATGTCTTCATAACCGTCACGCACATTGCGGAATGCGTCACCTATGGCATTGGAGCTGCTGGCACATGCCGTGACCACACAGCTGCACATTCCGTGAAGACCGTATCTTATTGCTATATGTCCTGCTGCCATGTTGGAAATAGCTGTAGGAATGTAATGGGGAGATACCCTGTCAAACCCCCTCTCTACACCTCGCATCTGTTCATTTTCTATGGTGCTTATGCCACCTATACCACTGGAGGCGATAACTCCGAAATGATCCCTGTCCTCTTCCGAAATCACGGCTTTTTCAGCCCCTTCGGGTAAAAATCCCGCATCTTTCATAGCCTCTTCTGCCGCCATTATGGCAAGTTTCGTATAACGATCCATCTTGCGCAGGTCTTTCTTATCAATCACATCTTCAAACCCGGGATCTTTGACCTCTCCTGCCAGTTTGACCTTTCTTTCCGACACATCATAGGCCGTAATCTGATCTATCCCACATTTACCTTCCTCTACGGATTTCCAGGTTTCTTCAACGGATTTTCCTATAGGGTTTATCGTGCCCATTCCCGTTATCACTACTCTTCTTTTCATCAGACAGCCATACCTCCGTCTACACATATTACCTGTCCCGTAATGTAATCCGATTCAGGCTCTGCAAAAAATACAACGGCATTTGCCACATCTTTGGGATTTCCCATACGTCCTGCAGGTATTGTCTTCTTCATGGTCTCTTTGGCAGTTTCATTCATGGCATCAGCCATTTCGGTATCTATCATACCGGGCGCCACGGCGTTTACTGTAATGTTTTTTGAGGCCATCTCCTTTGCAAGAGATTTAGTCATTCCTATCACCCCGGCTTTGCTGGCAGAATAATTGACCTGACCGGGGTTTCCCCTAAGTCCCACTATGCTGCTGATGTTGATGATACGTCCGTATTTCTGGCGGAGCATCTGACGAGATACTTTCTTCATACACAGATAAGTCCCTCGTAGATTTGTCTCAATAACCGTGTCGAACTCTTCCTCACTCATACGAAGGAGAATATTGTCCCTGGTAACACCTGCATTATTCACCAGTACATCGATCCTTCCAAATTTTTCCATAGTCTCATCAAAGAGCCTGTCTATATCAGAAGACTGCGCAACATTGCACTTAACCGTGATGAACTGCTGATCTGCAGATACAGCCACTTGTTTACATAATTCCAGCGTTTCCATGGCAGCTTCTTCCCTTGAAGCATACGCAATGATTACATTGGCTCCTTTTTTTGCCAACTCCGTTGAGATTGCACGTCCAATTCCGCGACTCCCACCGGTTACGATTGCTGTCTGTCCTTCTAACATGTAATCCTCCATTCCTCCGAGGCAAGCACTGCCTGAAGATCCTTAGCGCTGTCAATCACTCCGGTATGTATTCCCTTGGTAGTCCGCTTGACAAATCCGCTCAGCACCTTGCCCGGACCGATTTCCAAAATCTCATCTACACCCTGATCTTTAAGATAAAGAAGGGTATCCTCCATATATACACTGCTCTTAACCTGGCGAACCAGAAGCTCAGGTATCGTTTCGTTTTCTTTCAAAAGTCCGGCAGTAGTGTTAAAGATGACGGGTACCTGCATTTCCCCGAATCTGACACTCTTAAATAATCTCTCCAGTTCATGTGCGGCAGGCTCCATAAAAGATGTGTGGAAGGGTCCACTCACATTAAGTCTCATGCATCTTTTGGCGCCGGATTCCTTTGCGAGTTCTTCCGCCAATGCCACAGCCCTTTCTTCTCCTGCCATTACTATCTGACCGGTTGCATTGTAGTTGGATATCTCTACCACACCTGCTTCCGATGCCTTCTCCACCACCTTTCTAAGCTCAGCTCTTTCCATTCCCAAAACTGCACTCATTACACATTGTGTGCCCAGGGCCGCTTCTTCCATGGCCTTTCCTCTGGCACTAAGCAATGTGATGAGCGTCTTCAAATCTATTACCTCTGAAGCGTACAAAGCATTGTATTCTCCCAGGCTAAGACCCGCCACAT
>CAJOOT010000185.1 GCA_905236215.1 uncultured Eubacterium sp. | reverse complement strand
TTTTTAATACTTTTAACTTATGTTAAAATAGACTTTGTTTTCTGTGGCACCGGTGGTTTTTTAATCATAAAAGGGGTATTGAGTAATGGAACGCGGCAAGCGCAACAACCACAACTTCATACGGTTTACCGCTGTGTTCCTCTATCTTATCAGCATTATTCTGGGTTGTATCTTTATCAACCACATAGGAAATAATTCCCATATATATACCATAGATAATATTGTTGACAACGGCTACGAGATCCTTGAGCCCTTCAAAGTTGAACAAACAGAAGATATCACTGCACCTGCAGGTGTACGTACGGATTACTATTTCAATCTTCCGTCTGTACGTGCGAACTACAGAAACATGATCTTTCACACCAGTCATCAGTTTGCCAGGGTATACAGTGATGGTCAGTTGATATATAATCTCTCAACTGAAGATTCCTCTACATACAAAACCTCAATAGGCAATATATGGAATGATGTTTCGTTTAACCAGTCCAGCTCAACCACTATAATTCAGATCAGTATATATCCTGTTTACAAAGAAGTGATAAAGAGCGGCATCACCGTTTACTTCGGTTCAAAACATGATATTGTCTCTTCTCTTATGACTTTAGATATTGTAACCATCACGCTGGCTGCATTTATATGCGCAATAGGTCTGCTCTTTATAATCTACAGCATTTACACCTTACGCAATCCCCTCGTGGACAAAAATATCTTTATGCTTGGTATGTTCTCCGTATCAGTGGGATTGTGGAAAATATTTGATGCTAACTCTTTTTTGTTATTGTTTCCGCATTCAAACATTATCTCAACGATATGCTTTCTGGCTCTGAGCTGGACCGTGGTTCCATTCGCATATTATGTTAAAAGCCTGTTTTCCACCAGAAGATCCCTTATATGGTATATCCCTATAACCGCCGGTATTATCAACGGGCTGTCATCGCTTTTTCTGCAGATCTTCCATGTTCTGGATTTAAGACAAACGCTTATAGGTACACATATATGTTTCATCTTTATGATCGTTGTTATGTTGATAATGACAATATATGAATTCAAAAAGAAAAATCCCACTCGTCATTTAAAATTCAACATTACATTTATTTTTCTTTGTCTTATCGGATGTATAATTGATGTAGTGGTATATTATAATTATTCCGTACTGCCGGCCATGATATTTGGAATGAGTTGTTTTTCGGCATACATTGTATATCAGGGTATATACACCATTCGAGCCACAAAAGCCATTATGAAAAAAGCCGCCCAGGCCGAAGACTACAGAAATATGGCTTTTCATGATCCGATGACAGGTCTGCTAAACCGCGCGGCATATGCAAGAGAAACAGAGGATATAAACCGTGCTCCAACCGGAACCATCATGATAGCATTCGACTTAAATAACTTAAAATATATCAACGATTCCATGGGACACGACATCGGAGATAATTACATAAAGACAGCCGCCTACTTTATCAAAGACATATTCTCCGATATCGGGAGCTGTTACAGAATGGGCGGCGATGAATTTACCGTAATTGTAAAGTCTTCCACTATTGAAAAATGCAATAACAGAATCAGAGTCCTGAAACATCATCTCGCAGAAGAAAGCAAAAACTACCCCGGCTCTGATTTTTCCATCGCCTGCGGTCTCATGATGTATGATCCCAAAAAGGATTACGATATCAGCGATACCGAAAAACGCGCTGACCGCATGATGTACGAAGACAAGTTCAAGACAAAAGCAAAATCCGGAAGGCTTACTTAACCTTCCGGATCTTTTTATTTATTATTCTTTACTTTTGTAATATCAAACGGTGTCATCTGATATACATAATAGTTAAGCCAGTTGGTATAGAGGTTGTTGGAATTGGCTCTCCATGTCAGGTACGGACGTACTTCGGGATCATCGTTCTCATAATAGTTTTTGGGCAAATCAGGATTGATGCCCTTGTCCAAATCCCGATGATACTCCTGATCCAGAGTCATTCTGTCATATTCAGGATGACCCATCACATAAATTTCGCTGCCATCTTTCTTCATGATGACATATAATCCTGCTTCCGGCGATTCTGCCAGTACCTCAAGATCTCCCACCTTTTCGATATCATCTTTACGCACTTCCGAAAACCTTGAATGAGGAGCATAAAACACATCATCAAAAGATCTCATAAGAGGAACCTTTCTATTGTTTACGTAATGCTTATATACTCCAGAAAGCTTCTTTTCCAGAGGATACTTCGGAATACCGTAATAGTGGTTTAAGGCTGCAAGTGCCCCCCAACACACGAAAAAGCAGGAGGTCACATGATCCCTACAGTAATCCAGAATAGACGTAAGTTCATCCCAGAAATCAACTTTATCGTAATCCATTCTCTCGAGAGGGGCTCCGGTAATGATAATGCCGTCAAGCTTCCCTCCGTCCATCACATAATCCTTTACCGTAGTGTAAAAATTATTAAGATGTGAGCGACTTGTGTTCTTGGGCTGATGAGAAGACAAAGTAAGAAATGTTATGTCTACCTGTAGCGGCGTATTGGACAAAAGCCTGAGGAGTTGAAGTTCCGTATCCTCTTTGATTGGCATAAGGTTTAGAATACCAATCTGAATAGGACGTATATCCTGATGAACCGCCCTGTTCTCATCTATAACAAATATATTTTCTTTTTCAAGGATCTCCTTGGCCGGGAGATCGTTCTGAACTCTGATCGGCATAGTTTATCACCCTTTCATTTCAAGTAATTCTTCCTCGCTTATCACGGGAATACCAAGTGCATTGGCTTTATCAAGTTTGCTTCCGGCATTTTCTCCGGCAAGAAGATAATCCGTCTTCTTTGAAACAGACCCTGTTACCTTTCCACCTGATTTTTCTATAAGATCAGCAGCTTCTTTTCTCCCCATAGTAGGAAGTGTCCCCGTGATCACAAATGTAAGTCCTGCTAATCCGCCATCTTTTGGCATATCGACAGTATCATCTGTCCTTACTCCGCTCTTCTTAAGCCTTTCAAGCTCTTGCCTGTTATCACTGTTTGAGAAGAAACGCACAAGATCTACTGCGCTTATCTCCCCGATATCATTAACAGCCGTAAGCTCTTCTACCGAAGCATTTGCTATCCTTTCTACATCTCCAAATACTCCGAGTAATTCTTTGGCCGCACTCTTTCCGATATTGGGTATACCCAGACCCGTAAGCAGTCTCACTCCACCCTGAGTTTTGGATTCTTCGATAGCGTTAAGCAGTTTATCCGTATTTTTTTCTTTGCCTATCACACCCTGCTCAATCAGTTCATCTCTCTTCTCCTTCAGAGTGAAAAGATCGCAGATCCCGGATATAAAACCTTTGTTTACAAGCCTTTCAATAAGAGTATCTCCGAACCCCTTTATATCCATTGCGTCTCGTGAAACAAAATTAATAATACGCCGTACCGTTTGAGCCGGACATGACGGATTAACACATTTTAGGTCTGCCGTATCCTCTCTGACACATAACGCGCCACAGACAGGACAGACCTTGGGCATTTGAAAATTCTCCGTTCCCTTAGGGCGTTTTTCTCTGATAACTGATTCTATCTTTGGTATGATCTCGCCGGACTTATATACCGATACTGTATCACCTATGCCAACTCCCAGCGAATCAATATAATCCTGATTGTGGAGAGTTGCCCTGCTAACAGTGGTACCACATAACCTGATGGGGTCAAATACAGCAGTAGGCGTGATACGTCCCGTCCTTCCAACCGAAAGCTCTATATCACGAATCACCGTTTCTTTTCGCTCCGGAGGATACTTATATGCTATATGACCGCTTGAATACTTGCTACCGGCCGGAAACTCCTCTCTGTAACGGGTTTCATTGATCTTTACCACTGCTCCGTCGATATCATAGTCAAGGTTGCCACGCATTTCTCCGATTTCATCAATAGTATTGATAACCTCATGAGCCGAAAGGCAATGTCTGTGCCACACTACGGGAACCCCATGATCTTCAAGTATCTTAAGACCCTTTATGTGATCGGTGCCAATCTCCTCCGGACCAGCCTGAATGTTAAAAATAAACATCCGAAGTCCACGCTCCCTGACGATTCGTGAATCCAGAAGCTTTAATGTTCCGGCAGCCAGATTTCTTGGATTAGCGGCAGGCTTTTTTCCTGCATTCTCCTGTTCTTTATTATATTTATCAAAATCCTCATGGCT
>CAJOOT010000184.1 GCA_905236215.1 uncultured Eubacterium sp. | reverse complement strand
GAAGAGGAATTTGACGCTGTAATCGTTTTTGGATTTTTCCTTACCAGAAGTCAAAAGAACATAAATCATACTTTATTGTATGACAGCTGCTATAAAATACTTTTCTCAAAGAACAATCCCGTGGCATATTCCGATAATCCCAGAATTTCCGATTTTGAGAATCAGCCGGTCTATGTTCAGGAACACCCCGTTCTAAGAAGAAACGGAGAAAAAGAGATAAGTATCCTAAAAAAATACGGAGCAGATCCTACGCTTACGTTTCTTCCCAATCATGATACGATATTGGCTGAGGTATCAAGCGGTATCGGATATACGTTTACCCATGAATGGGACAGAAGCTGCTTCAGCAGCCAATATCAGACCATCAGCATTCCGGTCAATGATCCGCTTTACCTGGCGTGGAGAAAGGATCTTAGCAACGAACAAGCCAGACATTTTTGTGAAATATTACCACAGTGGTTTGGGGAGGAACTGAAATGAAATTTGTGATACAAAGAGTAGCAAAAGCCATGGTCACCGTTGATGATGATGTGACGGGGGCCATTGGAAAGGGGTTTGTTGTATTTGTCGGTATCTCACAAAACGACAATGAACAAATAGCTGACAAGATGGTGGATAAACTTACCAAAATGCGTATATTTGAGGATGATTCGGGAAAGACAAACCTTGATCTTAAATCCGTAAACGGTCGAATTCTCATGATCTCGCAGTTTACATTGTATGCAGACTGCAAAAAGGGAAACAGGCCTTCTTTTATAAAAGCAGGTTCTCCGGATGAAGCAAACAGACTATATGAGTATTGTATAAAAAGGGTAAGAGATTTTGGAATACCTGTTGAAAGCGGTATTTTTGGAGCGGATATGAAAGTTTCGCTGTTAAACAACGGTCCCTTTACGATTGTACTCGATTCTGAAGAAATATTATGATCACAGAACTGGAAAAATACATACATTCACTTAAAACATTAGGAGCCGTCCCGGGACTTGATAACATTAAAAGACTTATTTACAGACTTTCAGAGTCTTTAGGCCTAAATAAGCCTTTGTGTGATATGGTTCCTGCTGTTCATATAGCCGGTACCAACGGAAAGGGCTCCACCGGAACGTTTCTTCAAAGGATGCTTACTTATCGTGGATTTAAGACGGGACATTTTTCGTCGCCGGCCGTATTTGAATATGAGGAGATGTTTCGTATAGACGGAACGAATATATCCGGAGACCGTCTTACGGAACTTTACTATAAAATAGAAGAGATATGTGAAGAACTGGTAGACGAAGGTTTTCCTCATCCCACGTTATTTGAAGTAGAGACGGCGGCTGCATTTTTGTATTTCTACGAGGAGCAATGTGATATTGTGGTTTATGAAGCAGGTATGGGAGGATTGCTTGATGCCACAAATATCATTGAATCTCCAAAAGCCTGTATCATTACTCCTATAGGCATTGAACACAGGGCGTTTCTCGGAAATACAATAGAGGAGATAGCTTATAATAAAGCCGGTATCATAAAGGACAACACCCTCGTAATCGTTTCCCCTCAAAAATCAGAAGTTTTAGAAATAATAAAAAAAACCGCCGCAAAGCATAAGTGCAGGTTGGTGGAGGTTGACATAAAGCAGGATGTTCCTGGGGATTATCAGCTCGTAAATTTCATTACCGCACTTGAAGCTATGCATGTAATGTATGACCTTGATGATGGTGAGCTTTATGAATTATCCGAAAGTATGAAAGGGGATAGTCTAATTGTTCCCGGAAGACTTGAGTTTGTGGGAACCCTTTCTTCGAAAGCGGAATTATATATAGACGGAGCGCATAATCCTGCTGCCGCAAAAGCGCTGTTTAATACATTACGCACCCGTTTTACAAACAAAAGCTTTATCTATATAATTGGAATACTTCGTGATAAAGATTTAAAGAGTATGCTCGATATCATGAAACCGCTGGCCGATGTGGTTTTTTGTGTCACTCCGGACAATGATCGTGCTCTTTCTGCCGATGATCTGGCTTTTGCGGCGCAAGAAGCAGGTTACAAAGCGCATGTATGCAAAGATACCGATACTGCGCTAAAAGCGGCTGATATGATGGCGAATCCGGGCGATATCATTCTGGCGTTCGGTTCAT
>CAJOOT010000183.1 GCA_905236215.1 uncultured Eubacterium sp. | reverse complement strand
GTGGGCATTGCATCAGCTGTCAACGTAGTGCTGGATCTTATCTTTGTAGCAGGAATGAACATGGGGGCTGCCGGAGCTGCTCTTGCCACTGTGATAGGTCAGGCTATATCCTTCATATGTGCGTACATCTATCTGTACAGGAGAAAAGAGAACTTTGGGTTTGATTTCAGGATTAGGAGCTTTAGACCTGTTGGTAATATTACTTCCGTACTGTTTAAGCTGGGATTGCCAATGTCTTTGCAGGGCGCGCTCATCAGCGTTTCCATGCTGTTTGTATTTTCGCTTGTCAACAATTTCGGAGTGGCGGCATCTGCGGCATACGGCATAGCATCAAAGCTTGCCGGTATCAACAGGATAGTATCTACATCCATGTCTACTGCCGGAAGTGCCATGATAGCGCAGAATATCGGTGCCCAAAAGCCCGATCGGGCTGCATCCGTCAGCAGATGGACGCTTGTTGTTACAATGGCATATTCAGCGATATATTCCGTGCTGCTCATAACGTTTCCGACGCAGATATTTTCTGTATTCAATACGGAAGAGGCCGTGCTGGCGTATGCCGGTGTATATGAGTTCTATGGAGTACTGGACAATTTTTCCGGTGCATTACGATCACCCTGCATGGGAATGGTCTCGGGCACGGGTGCAGCGCTTCTTGGCATGGTAGGATCTGTAGCTGACGGTGTAGTGGCCCGTATAGGATTTTCTGTTTTATTCGGCAACGTTTTGGGTATGGGAGTAGCCGGTTATTGGCTCGGCAATTCGCTGGCCGGATACGTTTCCGTAATTATCTGCGGACCTTATGTTGTTACGGGAAGATGGAGAAAGCGGAAAATGCTTCTATAAGAACGCTTGGGGTTGACATAATTTATCAAAATCCGAATGTGGCTTCTCGGTAGAGGTAAGAGATGATATGTGTTTTTTCGGGCGTGCTTTACCGCTTTGATTCAAAAGGTTATAATTGAAGGCGTCAGATAAAACCCAGGAAAGGAATTTTGGACGATGGACAAAAAAATAATCGAACTTTACGGTATATGGAAAAATAACGCCAAAGGCGATCCGGATGTAGAAAAAGAGCTTATTGCCATGGAAGGTGACGATGCCGCTATGGAGGATGCATTCTACAGGAATCTTGAATTTGGTACGGGCGGTCTTAGAGGAGTTATCGGTGCCGGGACCAACAGGATCAACATTCACACGATAGCGCGCGCATCTCAGGGCTTGGCAGATTATGTCAATCGACATTTTTCGGGAGATGACAGAAAAATAGCGGTATCTTTTGATTCCAGAATCAAGTCAGATGTGTTTTCCAAGGTGGCAGCAGGAGTGTTTGCAGCCAATGGTATAAAGGTATATATCTACAGCGAACTCATGCCTGTACCCTGCCTTTCCTATGCGACGCGTTATCTTAAATGTGCGGCGGGAGTCATGGTTACGGCATCTCATAATCCCAGCAAATACAATGGATACAAGGTATACGGCGCAGATGGCTGCCAGATTACCACAAAAGCCGCGGAAGAGATTCTGGGTGAGATTGAAAAGCTGGATATGTTCTCCGATGTTAAGACGTCGGATTTTGAAGAGCAACTTAATTTGGGTAATATCGAATATATTTCAGAAGAAGTATATACATCTTTTGTCAATGAGGTAAAAGCACAGTCTGTGCTTGGTGATGCCAATGTGGATAAAAATATCGCCATAGTTTATTCTCCGCTTAATGGCTCAGGTCTTAAGCCTGTACTTCGCACCTTGAAAGAGAGCGGTTATACCAACGTCACCGTGGTAAAAGAACAGGAAAAACCCGACGGCAACTTCCCTACATGCCCGTATCCGAATCCGGAAATCAGGGAAGCCATGGAGCTTGGTATCAAATATGCCAAGGAGAACAGGGCTGATCTTCTTATTGCCACGGATCCGGATTGCGACAGAGTGGGTATTGCGGTAAGTGATCCATCAGCCGGTGAAGGTGAATACAGGCTTCTTTCCGGCAATGAAGTGGGAATACTTCTGCTTGACTACATCTGTTCCAGGAGAATTGCCAGTGGGACGATGCCCGAGGATCCGGTGCTTATCAAGACCATCGTTTCTATGGATCTTGCGGACAGGATAGCTGAGAGCTATGGTGTACGTACCATCAATGTGCTTACGGGATTCAAATACATAGGCGAGCAGATTGGTTACCTCGAGGAAAAAGGCAAAGAAGATTCTTATATTTTTGGCTTTGAAGAAAGTTACGGATATCTGTCAGGTTCATATGTGCGCGACAAAGATGCGGTGGACGGCACGTTTATGATCTGCGAGATGTTTGCATATTATGCATCAATCGGAAAGACGCTCATTGAGAGATTAGACGAACTTTTTGAGAAGTTTGGATATTGCCTGAACACACTGTATTCATATCAGTTTGAGGGATCTGCCGGATTTTCAAAGATGCAGGATATTATGGCAGATTTCAGAAAGGGCGTGGAATCTTTCGGAGGAAAGAAGATAGAAAAGGAGCTTGATTATGCCAAGGGCATAGATGGGCTTCCCACATCGGATGTGCTCAAATATATGCTTGCCGATAATTGTTCGGTAGTGGTACGTCCGTCAGGTACAGAGCCCAAGCTAAAGACATATATATCTGTCAGCGCTTCCTCGAAGAGCGATGCTTCTTCGATTGAGCAGAAGATATGCGCCGAGCTGGCATCGAAGATGCAGTAATAAGAAAAATGAAAGGATCATATGCCAAAGCCAGCATATGATGTTCTATCATACATTGAACAGAAATCAGCACAAGTATTATCAGAAGATAAGAGTCGCGCGTTTTTGCGGCTCTTATTCCTATTATGAGGAAACACAGCAATGCAGCTGCGGTTACGACGAGTCCATAACGGAGTAATGTGTTTACGTAGGATGAATCCAGGTAAAAATAGTTTGACGGAGCAGTTTCATTGCCGCCCAAGCCGTGCATCTTTACGTATTGACCAAAAAGAGTGACATTGTATTTATCAAAACCGATGCGTCCAAGCTCCAGTCGATTGCTAAGTACAGTGTTCATCGTACTCATAAACGTATTGGATGCATTGTAATAATAAGTGAGAAGAATCATAAATACAGCGCAAAATCCATTGACAGCTACTGCAGATATACTAAGAACTTTGGAGAGTTTTTGTCCGAAGCCGCCGTCTTTATGCAGAAGCTTTGCAATAAGCAATATGACAGCAGACAGGATAAGACAGATAGAATTGGTTCTGGCATGACACATTGCGAATGAGAATACACCCAAAGCTCCAATGATGCCTATTTCAGGCCAGCTCAGCCGTGATTGTCTTATGTAAACCCACACCATACACGTGAAGAAGATATGAGCCGTAAAGTCCGTGGGATATATAAAACCAAAGGAGTATCGCGCGAAATCGCCGCTGTAGAATACAAGGTTCTCAATGATGCCCATTTGAGCGCAGACGATTGTCACTATCATGATGCTGCATGATAAAGCAAAATACAGACGGGCAATGCGTTTGAAGTCAATATCGAATGCGCCGGCTATAAGCCATCCAAACTCTGCCAATGCATAGTATTTGCCAAGATACAGATAACATATGACACAGGGAGTGGTAAATAATATGATGAAGAAGACCTTTTGTAATGTAAGGCCTTTGCGAAGAGCTATGAATCTTGCCGCAAAGACAGCTATCACGGCTATCTTCATGATTAGGATGAATGTGTCATTCCAGTCTACATCGAACATGGTGGTGTCCAATATACGACGGGTAATACAAACAGCCAAAACTGTCAGATAAAGCAAATCCAGTATGTGTCGTGTGCGATTGTGTATGCCTTTTCTATTTGTACTCATGCGTCGATTGTAGTATATTAGACGGAGTAATGTCAACGAAGCAAGTTGATATATGTGTATACGAGGGAATTGTTGTTTTATGAAGAAAATTTTGTTTTTGATAAATCCCAAAGCGGGAGCGGGAAAAGCACAAGATCAGCTATATATGATAGTGAGTTCACTTTCGCTTTATGATTACGAAGTAACAGTCTGCCCGATTATTCCAGCGAGGGGGCTCACATCCGAAAAGCTGCTCGCAAGGGGAAGGGGCAGATTTGATATGGTGCTTTGCTACGGCGGAGACGGCACCTTTAGCCATGTTGTCAACGGTTACATGCATGAGGAGTATCAAATTCCGCTTGGATATATACCTTCGGGCAGTACCAATGATTTTGCGCGAAGCCTGGGGCTTCCTAACAGCATTGGAGACAGTATAAACCTTATTGTAGAGGAAACACCGTTCAAAATAGATGCAGGTCTGTTTAATGACACATACTTCGGCTATGTGGCGGCATTCGGTGCATTTACCGAAGTATCATACGATACCAACACCGGCGTAAAGAATGCAATGGGACACATGGCATATATGTTGAGGGCTGTGACGGCAATTCCTGACGCCCTTACCCAGAAATACGATTACAAGATCATACACGACGGCATAGAGGAAGAAGGAGAGTACATGTTCGGCGCTGTTAGCAGCACCAAATCCATAGGAGGCTTCAGATTTCCCGGCGCAGAGCGTGTGGATATGTGTGACGGTGTGTTTGAGGTCATACTTGTTAAGCGCACCAAAAACATCATGGAAGCTCAGAGAGTCATTTCCAAACTTTTGGGCGGAAGCACGGACGATGAGCTTATCGAAAGCTTCCAAACATCTTCCATCAGATTTGAAACAAATGAAGATGTGCCATGGACCCTGGATGGTGAATTTGGAGGGAATGTCAGGAATGTGGATATCAGTATTATAGAGAAAGCCATACCGATATTAGTGCCCTCAAACCACAGCAACAGCGGCAATTAAGCATTTATTGACTTTAATTTTTATTTCTTATATAATAACTTCTATTGTAAAGCAGGAAATACTGCAAAACGGATATTGAAAGGGGTAATACAATGCCTGAGGATAACGAGAAGAAACTGATATCTGCGGAAGGTTTTCAGAAGCTCCAGGATGAGCTCAACGACCTCAAGTTGAACGGAAGAGCTGAGATAGCTCAAAAGATTAAAGAAGCTCGTGAGCAGGGGGATCTTTCCGAGAACGCAGAGTATGATGCGGCCAGGGATGAACAGCGTGACATGGAAGCGCGCATCAAAGAGATTGAAGAAATCTTTAAGAATGTCGAGATAATTGACGAGAGCGAAGTAAAGCAGGGTCATGTACATCTTGGATCAAAGGTGCTGCTTCACGATAAGACTTTTGATGAAGATGTGGAATTTACCATCAAAGGTTCCACAGAGGCAAACAGCCTTGAAGGAGTCATTTCCAATGAATCTCCGGTAGGTCGCGCTCTTATGAACAAGAAAAAGGGCGATGTTGTCAAGGTGGAAACACCGTCAGGAGTTATTGAATACAAAATACTTAAGGTAACACGTGAGTAGATTGAACTTAAAAAGAACAGTTTAACAGTTATCTTAGTTTACGAGGAAGATTAAACATGTCTGAAAATCAGAACAGTAATGACAATCAGCAGGATATAGGCCACCTTAGGCAGGTTCGCTATGAGAAGCTTGCGGCTTTGCAGGAGGCCGGCAGGGATCCGTTTCAGATTACCAAATATGATGTAACACATCATACGGATGAGGTAAAGAGACTCTATGAGGAGCATGAGACCGAGGTCCTTAAGGAATATAAAGAACCGGATCTGTCTGCACTTGAGCAGGAGGCAGCAGCAAACCCTGAAGACAAGGAAAAGGAGGCTGAGCTCAGAAAGGCCAGAAAAGAGGCATACAATGAACGCCGAGCGATTCTTGATGCTGATGCCATTACCGTATGTATTGCCGGACGAATGATGTTTAAACGCGTCATGGGAAAGGCTTCTTTTGCCAATATTCAGGATATTAAAGGGCGTGTGCAGATTTATGTATCCAAGGATGGTATAGGTGATGAAGCCTATGCTGATTTTAAGAAGTCCGATATAGGAGATATTTACGGTGTGCAGGGATATATTTTCCGTACAATGACCGGGGAGG
>CAJOOT010000182.1 GCA_905236215.1 uncultured Eubacterium sp. | reverse complement strand
TGTGCCAGCCGATACTGCAAGATCTTTGGGAGCCGATATATTATTTCCGACTCTTGCAAGCAGAATACCGAATTGATCTTCGGTGGCTTTTGATTTTGTCTGCACATTACTGAACGATCCTTCAGAAACATTCTGAGCGATGTTTGAGATAGTTAAATTACCCACTCATGTCCCTCCTTTCCGGATTAATATTTATTGGAAGCGTCTAAGGGAAACGCTTTCAACCTTTTCGCCGGTTTTGAAGATCTTATTTGGGTTCCATGAGTGCTGTAAGTGTTGCTGCAAATGCAGAATCCATTTCATCCATAATGGCAGCACGCTTTTCAGTACTCATATTCTTCAATATCTTCGCAACCAGGTCCAAATTATCCTTCATCTCTTCCATGAGTTTGGCCGCATTATCCGGATCCATTGTCGAATAGGTGGCGGCATAATCTTGAACTTCCTCGTCCGTTTGTTCCTGTTGGATAACCTGTTTATATAATTCAGCCGCGTTTTCCGAATCAATTGATTCATACCACGTCTGATATTCATTTATATCGGGTGCTTCTTCGGAAAAAACAACCTCTTGATAAAATTTTTCTTTTAATTCTTCAAATTCTGCCTGCTGCTGTTCATAAACCGATAATCTGGAAACCTCGGTCTGAAGTGCGGAAATCTGTGTCTGAAGCTCTTCTTTTGAAGCATTTGCCGACGAAAGCTCAGTTTCAAGAGCTTTGATACGCTCTATAGCCTCCGACAATGAAGAATACGCATATGCATCACCGGAAGCAGTCGCCGAATTATCTTCGGGCAATATTCTGTTGACATAGGGAACATCCTTCAGAATGGGCCTTAATATGGTAGATCCGAAACCGCCCACATCAAGTTTGACAAGAAGAGCAAATATTCCCAACCAGATAATGATGATAACAATACTTACGAGGATGACTATTATATTTGATCCGCCTTCTTCCTCGTCGTCTCCGTCACTGTTGTCACCCTTTTTCTTGTTTTTCTTGGCTTCTTTTTTTGCAGCCTTCTTTGCCGCTTTTTCCGCGGCCTGCTGTGCCTTCTTAGCCTCTTTATCGTCTTTTGCCATAATTAATATCCCTTTTAGATTGTCTGTTCTTTGGTGCTGTAATTATATGCCACACTCTGGTCTATCTCTCTTGCCTCTTCACGAGCGTACTCCTTTTTGTAGGCATCAAATGCATATTGCTTAAGCTTCTCCTGAGTTTTTCTCTCCATGCGCACTTCGTTTAGTTTCTGACGTTCCGTATCAACTTTTTTTTCTGCAGAGGCTATCCGAAAAGTCTGTTCCCTCATGAGTTGCTTCATGTAGTCAATACCTTTTCTGGCGTATGCTATTTCCTCAAGATCAAGGCTTTCAGTAAGAATCTCCTGAAGATGTCTCTCATACCTTCTGCGCCTTATGGCCATGCGGTTGAGCTCGCGTTTTTCTTCCTCCAGGGCATTATTTGCCAACGCAAAAGCAATCTTTTGCTGTTCTTCAAGCTGTAGTTTGATATTGAGTATGTTTTCCATTCGATAGGAAAATTTCTTCATGCATCAAACCTCCCTACTATCCTGCTATGCCGACACATCCGGAGCCTCATGGTTTCGAGGTTCAAAAATAGTCTCGAGCATCTCAATCGAATCCTCCAGCGATACCTTTTCCATGGTATCCTGCGTAAGATAGTTTTCAACATCTTCATGTTTTAATATAGCATAATCAATATCTTTATTGGAGCCCGGCTTATATGCACCGATATTGATCAAATCTTCCGAGTCGTTATATGTAGCCAAAACGTTCCTGAGTTTTCCGGCACTGCCTTTATGTTCCTTGGTAACAATACTGGACATGCATCTGGAAATACTTGCCAGAACATCTATTGCCGGATAATGGTTCTTCTGAGCCAGATCTCTTGAAAGAACAATATGACCGTCCAGAATAGATCTTGCAGTATCGGTAATAGGCTCATTAAAATCATCTCCATCAACAAGTACAGTATAAAGACCGGTAATAGAGCCATGATCACTCATGCCTGCCCGTTCGAGAAGTTTGGGCATTTCGGAGTACACGCTGGGCGGATAACCTCTGGTTACCGGCGGCTCGCCCGAAGCCAGTCCTATCTCTCTTTGAGCCATTGAAAAACGTGTCATAGAGTCCATCATAAGAAGGACATTTCTCCCCTGGTCTCTGAAATACTCCGCTATAGCCGTGGCTGTTTTTGCAGCAGTCTTTCTGATAAGGGCAGGTTTATCACTGGTGGCTACAACTACCACAGAACGCCTCATTCCTTCCTCGCCCAAATCTCTTTCAACGAACTCACGAACCTCTCTGCCTCGCTCTCCGATAAGTGCAATAACGTTAATATCCGCTTTGGTATTTCTGGCAAACATACCCATAAGCGTACTCTTACCTACGCCCGATCCGGCAAAGATACCAATACGCTGACCGCAGCCGACGGTAATAAGTCCGTTCACAGCCTTAACTCCCAGGGGGAGTATTTCATTGATGATAACTCTGTCCATGGGATCAGGTGGCGGAGCATCAACAGGATATTGCTTTGGCGTCCTTATTACAGCATCATCATCATCCTGAATACGTCCCAAACCGTCCACAAGGTGTCCCAAAAGGTCATCTCCAACTGAAACCGTAAGAGGATGACCTGTATTCTGCACTATACATCCCGGACCAATGCCATCCATATTTTCAAAGGGCATAAGAAGAAGGCGGTTGTCTCTAAAACCAACCACCTCGGCATAGACCTTATTGGTCCTGGCAGAATCGGTATATATTGCACAAAGATCCCCAAGCTTTGCCTCGGGTCCGATGGACTCTATGGTAAGTCCAACAATCTTTGAGATACGTCCGAGTCTGTCAAAATATGTACGATCCATCAGAACATCGTATTTATGAATATCAAAAGCGTTCATAAACTTATTGAGCGGAAAGTATACGGATACTCTCAGCCAGATTTTCGAATTCTTTGAGCGGGCTACAATCATATACGCCGGTTTCAGTTTCTATAACGCACTGCGAATCATCCAGTGTGGAATCCGAAGCTGCCTCAAGCGTAACACTGCTTCCGACTTTTCTGGCCAATGAATCCATAACACTTTCCATAAAAGCAAGATTATCAGGTGCCACCCTGATGGTGAAATTCTTTGAGCCTTCTATGCCATTTATCGCATCAGTCACCATCATGAGTATCATGCTCTTTTTGTCTGTAAGTGTAGTTCTAAAAACTTTGTCAACTACGGTAAGAATCTTATCAACCAGATCTCTTTCCATCCCGGCTTCTCTGATACGTACCTCATCTTCCCAAGACTTGACGCGCTCCTCGAATGCATTAATCTTTTCGCGGGACTCCTGCTCTGCCTGTTCTAACCCCTGCTGATAGCCCTGCTCTCTTGCCTCATTTAAAATCCTCTCAGCTTCTGCTTGTGCTTCGGCTATCACAGCCTGCGCATCCTGATTGGCCTGATCGCTGAGCTCCTGCGCTTTAAACTTGGCTTCTTCTATTATAGCATCCGCAGTTTCCTGAGGATCCTCGTCTCTGACAAGAGCCTCCACGCCTTCAAGAAACTCGGCCTCTTCATCCGAAATTTCTTCCTGATAGTCTTCTTCGGGAGTCTCTATACGTTCCAGAGAAAGCGCCTTGAATTTTTCTTCCATCAGGGCATCGGAATTAATGATACGTGTTTCCGTATCCGGAGGATTAAAATATCCGCCTGTAGTATTTTTGTAGAGATTAAGCAATGATCTCGTCACCTCCGCCTCTGGAGATAATGATCTCACCCGAATCTTCAAGTTTTCTGATGATACCTACTATCTTCTGCTGTGCATCCTCAACATCCTTCATACGCACAGGACCCATGAATTCCATATCCTCCTGAATCATGGATGCAAGACGGCTTGAAAGGTTTCTGAAGATGGCATTCTGAACATCTTCATTAACCGACTTAAGCGCAAGCTCAAGATCATTATTATCAACATCACGCAAAACACGCTGAATAGCTCTGTCGTCCAGAAGAAGAATATCTTCGAATACAAACATCTTCTTGCGAATCTCGTCTGCAAGCTCCGGCTCTTCGATTTCCATCGACTCCATAATATTCTTCTCCGTGGCACGGTCTACGGTATTCAAGATATTTACAATGGCATCCACACCACCCACGATGGTGTAATCCTGATTAACAAGCGAAGAAAGCTTACGCTCCAATACGCGCTCTACTTCTTTTACAACATCCGGAGATGTCCTGTCCATCATAGCAATACGTTTAGAAACATCCGCTTGTTTATCTGGCGGCAGTGCCCCCAATATCATAGCCGCCTGATTTGCCGACAAATACGACAATA
>CAJOOT010000181.1 GCA_905236215.1 uncultured Eubacterium sp. | reverse complement strand
TAATGACAGACCTTTTTCCGAAGATATGCTTCATGAGTTCGAAGAAATTATGAAGATGTTTGAAGAACGCATTAAGGAGCAGAAAGAAAAACATCACGGAGGCAGCTATTGGATAGGCACAGGCGGAACATCCACCATGGGACGGGGTGGCTATAATCCTGCCGGAATAAGAGTGGGCGGTGAGGGAAGGCATAGATCCGCCGTACAGATTGCCGGAGAACGAAACTTTAGAGACTTTAGAGAAGATAATGTCTTAGATATCCGCCGGTTTCAAATGGCATTTAGAAAGCTTAGACAGTATTCTTCAAAAATAGATGCTGCGAAGACGGAACTTGATGTTGATAAGACAATTGATGAAACATGTGATAATGCGGGAATGCTTACTCTTGCCTATGACAAGCCGAGAAAAAATACCGTAAAGGTCTTACTGCTTATGGATTCGGATGGTTCAATGCAGGCATATTCTCAGATTTGCAGCATGCTGTTTCAGGCAATGAGAAAATCAAATCATTTTAAGGATCTGCAGGTCTATTATTTTCACAATTGTATCTACGATCATTTATATACTACGCCTTTTTGCAAGAGCGGAGATTGGGTAGATACCGAATGGGTGATGCATAAGTATGACAGTGAGTATAAGGTGATTTTTGTAGGTGATGCGTCAATGTCTCCGTATGAGCTTCTGCAGCGGGGCGGAAATATTTATTACGGGCTTTACAATGAAAAGCCGGGAATAGAGTGGCTCGAAGAATTTGGCAAAAAATTCAAAAGGAAAATATGGCTCAATCCAATAAAAGAGGAAAGATGGGAGAGAGCCTACGGTTGCGAGACAATAGGACTTGTGCGTAATGTTTTCCCGATGTATGAACTCACCATAGACGGCCTGGAAAAAGGAATAAAGAAACTGCTTGTCAGATAAAAACGGTTTGTCAGCGTTGGGAGATACGGTGGCAATAATTTTGATGCCGTTTTTTTACATAACCAGCATCACTGTCATAGATACTCTCTGCGCCGGAGACAAAACATTTTTCTCCGTGACCGGGCATAAGCCCCCTTCCGCCGGCAAGTCGAATTGAAGCATCCGGCAGGATAAAGCGGTATACGGCAACAATGCGGCACATATCATCTAAGGTCAGCATTATATTCTGCCTGTTTTACAATTTTTTTCAGGTGTGTTGTATAAAGTAATAGCTTCTGCTTTCGTTATCTCTTCACCTGATAATACTTTTTCTTTAAGCGATTGAATTATTGTCTTTGTCATCTTAAATACCTCTTTCCGGGTTTATAGTGTTTCATTTGTAATACGGATGGATGTAAGGCGCCTACCGGTTACGGCGGCAAGAGTGCAAAGCACCAGATCTCCCGGCATATCAAGAGGAAAGCATGATAAAAATATGATTGCCAGAGTCTGAGGTGTATTTATGTAATATTTTAACATAAGTTACTTATAAATAATTCCAATTAGATATGTAACTGCAAAACCTGCAAGAGCGGCTAAAAAATAATGATTAAAGCTGACGCTCATCTTTCGGCTGAGCTTACCTGTTACAAAGGCTGCAAAAGCAAAACCAATAAGATAACCAAAGCTCGGGCGAAGTACATAACCAATCCCCCCACCGGCGGCAAAAACAGGTACCCCCAATAAACCGATAAGAATATAGCAGCTTACCGATATAGCACCAAGTTTATCTCCAAGCAGAAAGCCTGCCATGAGAACAAAGAAAAATTGCAGTGTGAAATAGTCCATATAAGGAACGGGAATTCGTATAAAAGCGCCTACAGCTATAAGCGCAGCAAACATAGCACATAGAATCTGATTTTTTACTGATAGTAATGTCTTGGTCATATTAAGAATGCTCCTTTTTTGTTGTTGGCCGACCATAGAAGAGTATAAAAGGTAAAAAAAGATATGTCAACCCTGCGATTAATAAAGGTTGACAATAGGCGAGAGCGGAAGCGCAAGAAGTTGTTTCAGTTCACATTATTTTATTTGAAAGTGTTTGTAAAAACGAATATAATTAAAAACAAGTATATTGTTGTCTAATTGGAGAGTCTGCATATGTCACCAGCATGGGATGTTAAGTATTACTTGAAAAATGCTACGGAAGAGGACTTACATGTGGTTAGTCAAATTATTGATAATTATGGTAGACATAATCTTTATTATGACTCAAATAAAACAGCATCTGTAAAACTAATTTCTACCCAGTGGATAGGACATAGATGAATGGTGGTAAACGAAAGTGTTTATTCAATGAATGAAGGAAAATTTGATTTTACCATAACAGTGGGAGATTTTGGACGAAGGTATACTCACAAAAACTAAAGAAATGCATGATGATATGCACAAGCGAAAAATTGATATGTCTGATGAAACATTTGGAATCAATGTTAATAGATATGTCGGAGATAGTACACGTTCAGAGATTGAGTATGCTGTAGCTCACGTGAAAAAAATGAATTATTTGGAGCCTGTTGTGTAGATATTTTGTATTTAGGAGGGCGGGTTATATTGCTTGTAGCTAATGATAAATTTGGCAATCGAATATATGCCAATGTTGAAGAACGTTATAAGGAATGTTTTTGTCCTGAATGCAGAAGACCTTTGACTCATAAAAAGGGAGAGATAAAAGCTCCTCATTTTGCACATAAAGTTGATGCTAATTGCCCTTACGGAGCAGATAAGGATAGTAAGAGTGAATGGCATATTCATATGCAGGGGCTATTTCCTCCTGAATCTTTAGAAGTAAGATTCAAAGATGAAAACACAGGAGAATTACACATTGCAGATGTTTATTTAGAACAAAGTAAAACTGTCATCGAATTTCAACATAGTCCAATATCTGCTGAAGAATTTAGGGCACGAACACTTTTTCATGCGAATAATGGTCGAAGAATTGTATGGGTATTTGATGAAAGAGGAAAAAATCCTGATTTAGAATTTGGAAGACTGAGACAGGAAGATGATATAAGTTATCAGCCATGTCATACCCATTTACATTTTAAGTGGATACGCTCTCCTCGAAAAATGTTGAATAGCATAGTCTCTAACGGAAATGTTCTTCAAGCAAATAATTATAGCGTGTGTGTATACTATGGCGAAGAAGACATTGTTCATCGCTTAATTAGAGAAGATTTCGATTATAGCGAGGTGGTTTTATCTGTGCATCCTATAAAGTTATCTGAGACCATGAACGTAAATGAATTTTTTATTCCTGAAAGTCACTGGCTATCATTTAGTCCGTGGAAAGAAATGATTGAGGAAAGAAATCGGTGGTTAGCAGATATTAAAAGGAGACGTGAAGAAGCTGAACGTCAGAAAATTAATGCGTTTCTTCACCGAAGGCCTACGCGAAGAGGTCCGCGTTTATAGGATAAAGAAAAACTATTTTTCCATCATGGGGAAATATTTATATAACAGTATTAAGGAGTGTATTTTTAATGAGGGCAGAAGACAAATCATTTTATTTTTTAGCTACTCCTAGTTATTACGATATTCCTTTCTTCCAAAGGGCTTACGTTTGGAGCGAGGACAACTGGAGCGAGCTTTTTAATAATCTTACAAGCAAGAATCAGAACCATTTTTTAGGTTCCATCATATTAAAGAATGAATTAGCAGCTGCAGGAAGTGTGGCAAGATTCTCTGTTATTGATGGACAGCAGAGGTTGACTACTTTAAGCATTTTGCTTAGAGCTTGCTATGATCATATTGTAAAGAATGCTGCAAGCTACAATTACGATGAATCTGATGTTAAGACATGTCAGGTTCAGATGGAAAGTATTTTGTTTGTACC
>CAJOOT010000180.1 GCA_905236215.1 uncultured Eubacterium sp. | reverse complement strand
GAGCCGATATTCTGATTGTAGCTGTAGGAAAAGATCGTTTCATAGACGAAAGCTATGTCAAAGAGGGTGCCTGCGTAATAGATGTGGGTATTCACAGAGATGAAAATAATATAATTCACGGAGATGTGGATTTTGAAAATGTAAAGAATAAGGCGTCATTTATTACCCCGGTACCAGGAGGAGTGGGACCGATGACTATTGCAATGCTTATGAAAAACTGCCTTATTTCACTTAAAAACAGAGCTAATTCATAAAGGTGCCTTATGAAATGTAAAAACTGTGGGTCAGATCTTGAAATCGGTGTAATATATTGTCCGGACTGTGGCTTTGAAAACCATATGGTTTCTGAATACAACCTGATTGAAGATACTGAATTTCAAGAGATGCAGCAAAAAGAAAAAGAACTGCTGAAAAATCAGCAGTTAAAAGAGGAACGTCTCAAACATCAACAGAATCTTAAGAAAAAGAAAAAAAAGATTGTTTTGATTTTGGGTATTTTTGCCGCGCTTATAGTGGCTTCGTTGATCATTTTTTTTGCAGTATCTGCCCATCAAAAATACAATTCCTTCGATTATCAGTATTCCGAAGCTCTAAAGGCTTATGAGGCTAATGACTTTGAAAGTGCTGTAGGTTTTGCTGACAGGGCTTCATCGCTTGATACAAATAATTTAGATGCATGGGTATTGCTTGCAAGGGCGCAGTATAAGCTCGGTAATATCCCGGATGCTCTTGATATAATGGAAAATGTATATGCCATGTCATCACCTGAATATAGTGATGAGTCACCTGAGACAGCTCTTGAATTTCTGATTCTGCTTTATTATGAGAATGGTGACTATGATAGCATCAGGTCTATGGCTGCCAATGATACGGATAATATAAGCATATATGAGCAATATCTTGTAAATAAGCCGTTTTTTTCTGTTGAAGGGGGAAATTACGATGACGTTCAGGAATTAGAACTGTCATCTTCAGACTCTGATCTTGATATCTATTATACTCTGGATGATTCGGAACCCGATACTGACAGCTATAAGTATACGGAGCCTATAGAAATCGGCGATGGAAAAACCATAGTTACAGCAGTCTGTGCAGATTCCGAAGGTCATCTTTCTTTACCTGTAACCATGATCTATGAGGTTACCCTTACAGCTCCGGACGCTCCTTTGGTTACTCCTGAAAGCGGAACTTACAGTTCGGCTGAGCCGATTTTTGTGGATGTTCCTATGGGGTGTAATGCATATTATGCCTGGGATGGAAAAACCCCTGACGAGAATTCCGCCCGTTACAGCGGACCTATCACGATGCCCGAAGGAAACAGCATCTTATCTGTTATCCTTATAGATAAGAACGGTCTGTCCAGCAGAGTTACCACAAGAAATTATATTTATATATCTCAGGTTGAAGACGAAACATTATAAATACGATTTACACCATTTTCATTCATTGACGCTTATATTGCGTTATGATAGAATCTCATAAGTGAGCGCTTTTGCGCGCTAACATACTAAAGTAAAACCATGTATAAAAACTTTACATGGTTTATGACCAGGATAAAAAGAAATGAAAAAAATGTTAACAGCTTTGCTTGCCTCAGCTATTGCTTTTTCACTGGCAGCATGCGGCGGATCAAACAGCTCTGACGAAAGTTCGTCAGGTTCGGCAACGGGCAATTCGGTATCGTCACAGGATGCGTCATCAGATGCATCGGCCGATGCTTCAAAAACGACATTTACTGTTGGTTTTTATGCGGAATTTCCGCCTTACGGCTACAAGGATGATAACGGAGAGTATGTAGGATACGACCTTGACCTTGCTCAGGAAGTGTGTGACAGAAACGGATGGGAGCTTGTTAAACAGCCTATTGACTGGGAAGCAAAGGATATGGAGCTTAATTCGGGATCCATCGACTGTATCTGGAATGGTTTTACCATGAACGATCGTGAAGATGATTATGAATGGACAGAGCCGTATATCGACAATACACAGGTATTTGTGGTTTCCGCAAGTTCAGGTATCAGCGGATGGGATGACCTTGCCGGAAAATCTGTTCTCGTACATGCTGATTCATCTGCACTTTCTGCGCTTAATGATATGCCTGAACTTACGGATACATTTGGAAGCCTTACAGAGGTAGCTGATTACAATACTGCTTTTCTCGATATGGAATCAGGTGCTTCCGACGCTGTTGCCATGGATATCGGTGTTGCCAAATATCAAATTGAATCCAGAGGCGGAGATAACTTCATCATTCTTGATGATTATATTTCATCCGAAAAATACGGAGTAGGTTTTGCACTTGGTAATACTGAGCTTAGAGATCAGGTACAGGCCACTCTTGAAGAAATGCTTGAAGACGGTACATTTGCCAAAATCACCGAAGAGTGGGGACTTACTGATATGTTCTGCTTTGGTAGTACCAATACAGCTTCCGGAGATCAGGAGTAAATTTTAAATGGAAATTGAGCTTTCCGGCGGACAAAAGCAGAGAGTTTCAATTACCAGGAAAGTTTCCAACAGGGTTCTGTTCGTAGAAAACGGACTTATAGCACTTGAGGGAAATGCACAGGAGGTTTTTGATTCGGATAATCAAAGGCTCAAAGATTTCCTCGGAAAATTTGAAGAAGAGCTCTAGTCGTGGTATTATATTCAGGGTGAAAAAATTGACAAATAAAGCTTCGGTTGATATGCGCGGAGACCTGTTTTCGAGAGTTTGCGGCGCGTTTGATCATAACATAAAAACAATCGAAAAAGAGTTTGGTGTACAGCTTGTGTACAGAGACGACAAGTTGACTGCATTAGGCGAAGAGCCGAATGTTAAAAAGGCTCTTTTTGTTGTTGATGAGCTTTGTGGTATTGCCAAAAAAGAAGGTGATATTTCCGAGCAAAAGCTTCTTTATGCCATCGAGCTTTCAAATGAAGAGAATGGTCGGGTTTCCGCAGCTGATATGGATCCCAAGATTATATGTCATACTACAGCCGGCAAACCCATTATGCCCAAAACATTTGGACAACAGAATTATGTCGATCTTATGAAAGAAAAAATGATCGTTTTCGGAACGGGACCGGCAGGTACGGGAAAGACATATTTAGCTATGGCAATGGCCATTACCGCATTCAAAAACGATGAGGTTTCACGTATCATCCTCACGAGACCGGCCATAGAAGCGGGAGAGAAGCTTGGTTTTTTACCCGGAGATCTCCAGAGTAAGGTTGATCCGTATCTTCGTCCGCTTTATGATGCGCTGTATCAGATTATGGGCGCAGAAGTGTTCGAAAGAAATGTCCAAAAGGGACTTATAGAAGTTGCGCCTTTGGCGTATATGAGGGGCCGTACCCTTGATGATGCTTATATCATCCTGGATGAGGCACAAAATACCACACCTGCACAGATGAAGATGTTTCTGACCAGAATCGGTTTCGGTTCCAAGGTTGTGGTTACAGGCGATGAGACTCAAAAGGATCTTTCGCCGGGTACAGTATCCGGACTTACGGATGCGCTTAATATTTTAAGAGGAATAGACGAAATCGGAGTATGCAGACTGACAGCCAAAGATGTAGTCCGTCATCCGCTTGTTCAGAGAATCGTCAAAGCATATGAGTTGAATGAAAACAAAAACACAAAAAAATCAGCCAGATCAGTCAAAAACAAAAAACCGGACAAGCACTGATAAAGCCCCTGTTTTCATTAAACCGCGCAGGTACAGGGCTCTTGCGGCTTTTATTATTATATTTCCCATAATTTATGCCTTATTTTTAATCTATAGAAGAGGCCTTGATATCTTTGCAATAGCAGATGTCTATGCGTATGTCTTTACGGCTGTACTAACAGGCGTTATGATTTTATGCGCTTTTTTAAGATACAGAAAGAATGCAGATCTTTATGATTCGGTATTCAGAAATTACAAGAAAATTGCTTTTTTTACACTAATCTGCTGCATTCTGCTTGCAATTTTTTCATATGTTCCGTATTATGCAGAGCCTGTCATATTCCTTTCAGCGCTTGTATCTCTTTCTATGGGACCTTCTATCGGATTTATGATACCCGCTCTTCTTACATTACAATTGAGTCTTATCAGCGAGTATTCACTGTATCATACCATGTTTCTTATGCTTATGATTCTCGTGGGGAGTATATTGGATACAGAATGCTACGGATCAAAAGGTAAACATAATTGGCTGTTTTATGATACAATGTTGATGTGTATTGCCACACCGTTTTCGTGCCTGTTTTTCTACATGGATAACGAATATATAGATTCAACGGTTGTTATATATGCTGTTGTTTCGGCTGTTATGTCCTGTATTGGTATAATGGCAGCTACAGCTTACTTCGGAAAGTCCATGTTTAAAAAAGACAGGGCTCAGCTGGTGAAGATTCTTGCCGATGATTATCTTTTGAGACAGCAGATGAATTCATTGGATCCGGGTTACTATAGAAGATCCGTTTTTATCTCGGATCTTGCAGGACAACTTGCATCTCAGATTGGTGCAGATACACTCCTTGCCAAAGCTGCCGGTCTTTATTACAGACTTGGCAGGCTTGATGAAGAAGAATCTGTCGAAGGAGGTATACGAATTGCACTTGAGAGTGAATTTCCCGGTGAGCTTATCTGGATTTTATATGAATCCGGAGGTAAAAAACGTATTCCCACATCAGAAGTTTCGGGTATAGTCTATATCATTGATTGTGTATATACCGCTATTGAGAATAGTCCTCAGGCCAAGAGTGCCATGGATTTTGAGCTTATCATTCACAAGGTTACAAATACGCTGTCTACGGAAGGCAAACTTGACAGATGCGGAATATCCATGAACAGTTTTCTGAAGATCAGGGACAGCCTGATAGGAGGAAGTGCCGAGTATGGGAGTAGAATTCGTAAACAAAACAAATCTTGAATTCATGTTTGATATGAAAAAAGTTGCAAGGGATGTCATTGCTGAGAGCTGTCGACAATTAAATGTTCCTTACGATGTCTCAGTCGCTGTTACCTTATGTGACAGCGAAGAGATAAAACGTTTAAATAATGCCTACAGAAAAATCAATAGTGCAACGGATGTATTGTCATTTCCGCTTATTGATTTCGATATACCCGGCTCATTTGACGAAGGGGCTTTAAAAGCTCAGGACGCATTTATCCCCGATACAGGAGAGGTTTTTCTGGGAGATATTGTTATAAACGCCGTCAGCGTAATAGAACAGGCTGAGCTCTATGGACATTCTCAATTACGGGAATTTGCTTTTCTTGTAGCACACAGTATGTTCCATTTGGTGGGATTTGACCATATGGAAGAAAATGAGGCTAAGGACATGGAAGATTGGCAGTCAAAGGTACTTGACGCCCTGAATATTACCAGGGATTAAAAAATATTAAGCATCTAAAAAAGGAGTAAACAAGGATGAGAAAGAAAAAAATTGTAATGCTGTGCGGACTTTTATCAGCCATGTGTCTTATGTTGGCTGCTTGTGGTGAGCAGGAGAAAAATACCGAGGTTAAGACTGAAGAACCCGTTGAGTCTGCAGAGCCTGTTGTTGAAATGGTAGAGGAAACAGGTGATGCCAGCTACCTTACCGGAGAGTATTATGAGGATAATTCGGCCGATGCCACGTTAAGACCGGTTGCTGTTATGATACCCAACGACAATTACGGGGCGCTTCCTCAGTATGGTCTTTCCAAAGCCGGTGTAGTATATGAAGCTCCGGTTGAGGCACCTTACTCACGTCTTATGGCTATCTTTGATCAGAATGACTTTGATGAACTTAAGACTGTAGGACCTGTAAGAAGCTGTCGGCTGTATTACTGCTATTTTGCACTTGAATTTGATGCAATCTACACACATTACGGTCAGTCTTCATATGCCAAGAGTTTTCTTAATTCCGGAGATATCG
>CAJOOT010000179.1 GCA_905236215.1 uncultured Eubacterium sp. | reverse complement strand
GGATTTTGTTGGTTGACATAATCTGCAAACTAAATGTTTCGGTATACTTTACAGAGATGGTTTTGGGATTTGAATGACTTAACCGGAAAAAAATGATATAATAACATTTAGTCACATCAAGGACGGGTTTCAGATATACCCGGAAATTATGACAAAGTACCGTACAGTGGATGGATTATACGGCAGATATGTTGCTTTATACAGAAATTTTTTGTATTTCACCTTAAGGGGAGTTAGAGTATGAGGGGAGTAGCACATTAGTATTCAAATATATTACGGGTAGGATTATTTATGGATAGGTTGTACACAGTAGTATTATTTGTTGTCTTCGGTTATGTTTCCGGAAGCATTCTCTATGGGAAGATATTCCCCAAGATTATGTGTGGGACTGATATTATGGCTATATCAGCAGACGGAAACCCCGGCACAGCCAATGTCTTTGCCCATTGCGGTGTTAAATGCGGCATAGCTACGGGTATGGCGGAGTTTTGGAAGGGCTTTTTTCCTGTTGCGCTGGCATGTAATTTTATCAAATTTGAGACCGGCGGTATAGAGGTTGCCATGATTATTATGGCTCCGGCATTGGGGCATATGACATCTGTCATGAATCACTTCAATGGCGGTATAGGCATTGCACCCACGATGGGCTCAATGATAGCAGTGTTTATGATGAATCAGATTCTGGTTGTTCTGGTTGCGTTTTATGCCCTGAACAAATTCGTCATAAAGCATAAGACAAATGCCAAAAGGACTATGTTCGTGTTCTTTATGTTTATCATATTCTTATGTTTTACCCCTGACAGTGCGTTCAGGACAGCATATCTTACGCTTTCGATACTTATATGGATACGAGGGTTTTTAAAGAGCAGACATCCGATAGAGGCTGAAGGCAGAGCATCTGCTTGAGATTCCATACTTCTTATTCACACGGCGGAGGAAGACCAATGACCAAAAAACGCAAGGAAGAGATCTCTGAGATCACGGAACAACTTAAAGAAATCGCAGAAAGACTTACAGAGCTCAAAAATGAAGAAGAGGACGAATTTGATTTTATTCCCGAAGAAGAGCAGGAGTCTGAAGAAGCAGATGAATCCCAGACTGCCATAGACAACCTGGACGAAGTCATTTCCACTATAGAAGAAATAGAAGATCTTCTGGATGAAATTACTTTTGTATGAGCAGACGGCGAAGTGGATTGCAAATATCATTGACAAAATAAAAAGGGAGCGGTTATCCTTCGGATGCCGCACAGCTTATGATTATTATAAAAGGCCGCGGCCGGATATCCCCGGTTGCGGCTTTACTTGGAAAGAGTGATATATATGGATTTTAAAACGATAACCCAGAGACTGGAAGGAAGACTCGAAATCGGATGCGGAAATCCCGAAATTACAGATCTTGTTTATGATTCCCGAAAGATCACGGAGGGATGCGCGTTTGTATGCATCAAAGGAGCCAATTTTGACGGTCACGATGCGGCCTTAGAAGCGGCTCAAAAAGGAGCGGCTCTCATAGTGGCTCAAAGGAGTGTTGACATTGGCGATGCTGATACGTTGCTCTATGTTGTAACTGATACACGTCATGCTTTGGCTGAGCTTTCCGCAGCGTGGTTTGGATATCCGGGAGAAAAACTGAAGACCATCGGCATCACGGGTACCAAGGGAAAGACCACGGCCACATATATGATCAAGTCTATTCTTGAGAGCTCAGGTATGAAGACGGGACTTATCGGCACAATAGAGGCCATTATCGGAGACGAGCATATTCCCGCAAGCAACACTACACCCGAGTCATACGTTATCCAGGAATACTTTGCAAGGATGGTAAAGAAGGGTCTTGAGTCTGTTGTTATGGAGGTGTCCTCACAGGGGCTTATGATGAAGCGTACTGACGGATTCGTTTTTGACATAGGTATTTTTACAAATATCGAGGAAGATCATATCGGTCCCAACGAGCATTCTTCCTTCGAAGATTATATGGCCTGTAAGAGTCTTCTTTTCAGACAATGCCGCCTGGGTATTGCGAACTGTGACGATCCCTTATGGAAAAAGGTGCTTGAGGGGCATACCTGCGAGGTTATGACCTACGGTTTTTCGGACAAGGCTGATTACAGGGCGGGTAATGTTTCATATGTCAGGCATCCCGGATATCTTGGCGTGGAATATGATGTGCAGGGGAAAACCCGTCTTCATGTGAAGGTGGATATACCCGGAGATTTTACCGTGTACAATTCGCTTTCAGCCATAGCTGTTTG
>CAJOOT010000178.1 GCA_905236215.1 uncultured Eubacterium sp. | reverse complement strand
TCTAAGGTATGGAATGCATTTCAGAGTTCCTGTGACTGATGTGGAGTTGTTTTGACAATACCAAAAAAGAATTCTTTGTTGTGTTCGTGTCACGTTGATACTAAATGTTGTGAATTGATATACTTTGTATCATGGAGATGAAAGGCGGCAGTCCGCCTTTAGATAAGTATCAAATTAATGTTTCTGGTAATATTGATTATTATTGGAGAAAGGGGCACAAATGTATTACATTACAGAGAATTGCGTCGGATGTCACAACTGCTTTTCGGAGTGTCCGATGCAGGCGATCGAGTGGTCAAAAAAGCGCTATGAGATCGACCAGGAAAAGTGCGTGAGGTGTGGACTTTGCGCGAAAGTCTGTCATACAGCTTCCATCATTGATACGGAGGCCAAAGATGACATTATCTATCATGACACGATAGAAAAGACAGCAGATGTAGTAGTCTGCGGTGCAGGTACAGGACTTGTGGGTGCTGTCAAGGCGGCTCAGGCCGGGAAGAAGGTAATTGTCCTTGAAAAGTCTTCGAGGCTCGGAGGAAACACCGACTATGCACATGCATATTTCCCGGTATACACCAAATGGCACGAAGAGGCCGGTATGGTGGATGCAAGAGAGGATGCCATCAAGTATTACAATAATGCTACTGAAGGCATAATAGGCGAGGATATTTTCCGCACAGCCGTATATGCTACGGGAGAATTTTTTGACTGGTTATGCACCTTCGGTACGGCTCATGAGGTATACAATCTCGTAAACCTTGGCGACGCCGATGCCCACGGACCGATCTATGGACCCGGTCTTTTGGATTTCCCCAACAGAATAGTAGATAACCTCAACTGCCGTGACGATGCCATAGGACCCGGCTGGGGTGGCACGTATGTTAAATACACTATGCTCAAAGCCATCGAGGATGAAAACCTTGATGTGGAGATTTTAACCGAGCATGCAGCTTCTCACCTTATGCTTGATGCGGACGGTGCTATTGCAGGCGTGGTAGCAAACGATCCGGGGGGAGAGACCATCATCCATGCTCCCGTAGTAGTACTTGCTACCGGAGGTTTTGGAAAGAGTGACGAGAAGATCAGGGAATTCGAGCCGTGGTTCTTTGAGGGAGAGACACAGATACACAGATTCTCTGTTCCTACCGATACCGGAGATGGAATAGATATGTTAAGAGAGCTTGGCGTAGAACCTGAACCTGGCAGACTTAACGTTTCCATGTTTGGTCCCAAGCATCATCCGTTCTCCAATACGCTGGCTGATATCGGCCTTGAGCCCGATATGCTCCAGATCAACCTTAACGGGAAGCGCTGGATCAACGAAGAGGCTCATCTTTTCGGCATGACTCCGCATATAGCAGATCAGCCCAAGGAAATATCATACGCAGTACAGGGACTCAGTGTCATCAAGTCTATAGCAGAGCGCTTCATCAACAATCCTGCCATGGAATCCAAAAAGAATCTGTATTCTTCATGGTACGAGGAACTTGAAGACGAGTCAAAGCTTGATATGCCGGTAAAGAAAGCGGATACTCTCGAAGAACTGGGCAGGCTCTGCGGTATGCCTGAAGGTGCGCTTGAAGCAGAGATTAAAAAATACAACGAATTCTGCAAGGCAGGCAAGGACGATGATTTTGGAAAAGATGCGAAGAATCTCGTTCCTGTTCCTGAAGAAGGTCCGTATTATGCCATTTACGGCCAGAGATTTTCAGAGGCTTCTCTCGGAGGACTCATGGTAGACGGACAGTGCAGAGTATTACGAAATGACAATACGCCTATTCCGGGACTTTACGGAGTGGGAGATGCCACCAGTGCCATGCATATCAAAGGCAAACTTGCAGTCGTTTCCGAGCTTACCTGGGGCGTTGCTTCATCATTCACATCAGGAAATAACGCTGTGGATTATGTAAATCAGCACGGGCCGGCCAAAGAGGCTGTTTCCGTGGGAAGCAAAGCTGTGAAGGGAGGTCGTTAATATGCTGCTTATGAAAGATAATACCGAGTTTGTTACGGTAAAAGACCCGAATATGCAGGAAAAACGCACCAAAGCACAGACTATCAGCGTGCCTGAGCGGCTTTCCACATATGATGAGATAGAAAAAACATATACCAGGGATGAGGCTTTGAATGAGGCTTCAAGATGTCTTAAGTGTCCCACACACTGGTGTCAGAAGATGTGTCCCGCGGGAGTTCCCGTTACGGATTTTATCGCAGCTTTAAGAAGGGGAGAGACAGAAGAGGCCTACAAACTTATCCGCACGGCATCGGCATTTCCGGAGTTTTGCTCCAGAGTTTGCCCACAGGCCAGCCAGTGCCAGTCAAACTGCACGCGCTCGATCAATACCGAAGCTGTAAGCATCGGCCGCCTCGAGAGATATGTGACCGAGATGCATTATGCATCAGGCAATAAAGAACCCGATGTGGTTCCTACCAAGACCCCCGACTGGGGTGACGGAAAAACCCAAATGATTGATAAGCCCGCCGGATCCGCAAAGAAGGTGGCCGTGATTGGTTCAGGCCCCTCCGGACTTTCTGCTGCGCAGTTCCTCACGGATTACGGTTATTCGGTGACTGTCTACGAAAAGGATGACCGTCCCGGCGGACTTCTTCAATATGGTATCCCCAACATGAAACTTGAAAAGGGGATCGTAGAAAGAAAGATCAAATCTTTAGAAGATCAGGGAGTTGAGTTCAAGCTTAACCAGACTGTAGGAAAGACAGTACGCGCTTTTGATCTTATGGATAACTTTGATGCCATTGTGCTTGCAGTGGGTACAAGAAACGCCCGCATGATATCTGCCGATCATATAAAGGATGCCAAGATGGTGTTCACGGCAGTTGAATATCTCACCAATGCCACAAAGGCGGTTATGGAAGGCGGAGATATTGCCGACCGAAAGATGAGCGCAAAAGGAAAAAATGTTGTCATCATCGGTGGCGGAGATACCGGTAACGACTGCGTGGGTACTTCCATCAGAGACGGGGCCAAATCCGTTACTCAGATTGAGATGCTTCCCAAGCACAGAAAATCTTTTGAAATTGAGACTGCCAGGGTAAAGAAGCTTCCGGATGAGAATTTTTCCACATCTCAGGAAGAAGCCAGGATCAAATTTTCAAAGGATCCGCATGTATACTGTACTACAGTAAAGTCAGTTGCTACGGATACGGCCAAGAATATCACCTCTGTGACAACAGTGGATCTTGAGGCTGTCTATGACAACAACCGTGTTTCCATGAAGGAGATAGAAGGCACACAAAAGACTATTCCCTGCGATCTTTTGCTTATTGCAGCCGGTTTTACCGGTCCCGAAAAGGAATTGGCGGATGCCTTCGGAGTACGCACTGATGAACGTACCTGTATCGAAGTGGGAAAAGAGAGGCCTTATATGACCAACGTTCCCAAGGTCTTTGCCTGCGGAGATTGCCACACAGGACAGTCACTTGTCTGCAAGACCATGACTGATGCCCGCGAATGTGCAAAAGCGGTTGACGAATTCCTTAAGTAATTTTATGTAAACTACCCTTTTACGGTGCATATAATAATTCACATTCAGAAAGGAGTTATGAGTTAGTAATGAGAGAGTATACGACAGAGGAGCTGACCCGACGTTGGGAAGATCAGAGAGCCATCAAAAATCTGATGGGTAAATACGCAAACTGCGTTATCCTGAACCGGGAAGCCGAGATCTATGATCTGTTCTGGAGTTCCGATTCCGATGGGAACTGTCTGGCTTTTAATGACGGAGCGTACATCGGGCAGGAGGCCATTACGTCTTACTACGATTCTGAGCATGACAGGGTAGAGAAGGTATCCAAGATCCTTCAGAAGAAATTCCCTGAAAAGCTTGGGGATCTTTCGGACGAGGAGCTTTACGGAACGGGTCCGTTCAAGGTAAAGCCGCTTTCGTGTCCGGTTATTGAGGTGGCCGGAGACGGAAAGACGGCCAAGGGCTTATGGTTTTGCCAGGGAGCATACAATAATGTTGGTGCATCCGGACCCGTTTCATATTGGACGTGGGGTTATTTTGCTGTTGATTTTCTGCTGGAAAACGATGCATGGAAAATCTGGCACCTCACATATGTAAACGACGTCGATTCTTTGTGTGGTCAGAGCTGGGGCAAGCCTCAGAAGGAGTATCCGGAGCTTCCCGAATTTGCGGAGCTTAAGGACTTTTGCTATCCGGAATATACGGTCAAAAAGACGGTACGTGAGTATTATTCACCTACCAGACCTTTGACAGTGACTCCGGAGGTACCTGTACCTTACGAAACCTTTGATGAGACTTTCAGCTATGCTGTAAGTTAACAATCGGAACAGGAGGATATACGAATACTTATGTATAAGCACAGAGAATATACAGACGACGAACTCATCCGCAGAGTTACGGATGTAGAAGAAATCAAGAAAACAGCATACAGACGCGTGTATTTTCAGGCCAATGAAATGCGCGAAGCCGAGCTTACCGAAATCTGGGTTTCCAAGAAGCCTTATACGGAAACAGCTTCATTTGGAAGAAATACCGGATATTATGTGGGTATGGATGCAATTCATGACTACTATGTCAAGCATCACGAGGATGTTCGCAAGGAGCAGCTTAAGGCTATCAGCGAAAAGAATTCTTCCGTAGAGAACAAGCCTGACAATCTTAATATCGGATGCCTTGTACATCATCCGATATCTACCGGACTTGTGGAACTTGCAGGAGACGGAAAGACAGCCAAGGCTCTTTTCTACAGTATCGGCCAGGAAACCACCGCATTGCCGGACGGAACTGCTGAAGCTATGTGGCAGCCCGGAAAGGTGGCATATGACTTCGTAAAAGAAGACGGACAGTGGAAAATC
>CAJOOT010000177.1 GCA_905236215.1 uncultured Eubacterium sp. | reverse complement strand
CAGTTTGATGTTCTGGTCTTTTTATTTATGAATCCGGATGAAGAAATTTATCAGGTCGATATTGAAAAGGCGCTTGAAAAATCAAATCCCACAGTTACTGGGATACTCAAGCGACTTGAGAATAAGGGATTTGTGGATAGGATAGCCGGAAAAGATAAACGTTTTAAACGTATTGTGGTCACCGAAAAGGCAAAAAAACTCCGCAAAGAATCAGATGTTGACAGAGAAAAATCCGAAAAAATACTTTTATCGGGGTTTTCTGAAGATGACAAAAATACCATGCTTGATTACCTTAAACGAATTGGTCAAAATCTTATGAGAGGAGAATGTGATGATTAAAAAACTCGCAAGATCAATCAGGGAATACAGGCTTCCGTCCATACTTGCGCCAATCTTTGTGATCGGCGAAGTTTTCATGGAAGTTATGATTCCTTACCTTATGAAACTGATGATCGATAACGGCTTTACCGCCAGTGATATCGGTTACGTTTTAATAATAGGAGCCATCATGCTTGTGTGCGCAATTGTGGGTCTTGTCTGTGGAGTGCTCAGCGGAAAGTTTGCTGCAGAGGCCAGTGCAGGTCTTGCTAAAAACCTGCGAGAGGATATGTATTTTCATATCCAGACGTTTTCTTTTGAGAATATAGATAAGTTCTCATCGGCATCTCTTGTTACAAGACTTACAACAGATATTACCAATGTTCAGAATGCATACCAGATGATTATAAGAATGTTGATCAGAGCACCGATCATGCTGATCATGTCAATGACTATGGCTTTTATTATAAATGCCGAACTTTCACTTGTGTTTGTAGTAGCCATTCCTTTTTTGGGATTCTCGTTGTGGTTTCTTATCAGTCATGCACATGTGTTTTTCAAGGCTTTGTTTAAGGTTTACGATAAGTTGAACACTGTGGTTCAGGAAAATCTCATAGGGATTCGTACCGTCAAGGCATTCGTAAGAGAAAAAGAAGAGACCAAAAAGTTTAAAGAGTCTTCCGAGGGGATACTTTTCAACTCGGTTAGTGCCGAAAAACTTATGATTCTCATGAATCCGATTATGTTTGGGATGGTATATCTTTGTACGTTGGTTATTTCCTGGCTTGGTGCCAACATGATTGTTTCCGAGACCATGACCACGGGCGATCTGATGAGCCTTATTACGTACACGATTCAGATTCTTACCAGCCTTATGGCGGCATCTATGGTGCTTATCCAGTGTGTTATGGCCAGGGCTTCGGGAGAACGTATTATCGAAGTACTTGATGAGGAGAGTGTTCTTGCAAACAATGATCATCCCATCTATGAGGTAAAGGACGGCAGTGTAGAATTTGACCATGTTTCGTTTGGTTACGGTGACAATCCTGAAAAGTACATATTACACGATATAAATCTTAAGATTCCCAGCGGATCTGTCGTGGGTGTAATAGGTGGTACGGGCAGCTCCAAATCTTCCATGATTCAGCTTATCGCCAGGCTTTACGATGTTAAGGAAGGCTCGGTCAAGGTGGGTGGAGTAGACGTTCGGGATTATGATATAGAAAGTATCCGTTCAAAAGTGGCTATGGTGCTGCAAAAGAACGAACTTTTTTCGGGCACTGTAGAATCCAATCTCAAATGGGGCAATGAAGAGGCTACTGTTGAGGATCTCGACAGAGTTTGTGAGATGGCTCAGGCCAAAGAGTTTATAGATGCTCTGCCTGAAGGATATCAGACGCATATAGAGCAGGGTGGAAGGAATGTCTCCGGCGGTCAGAAGCAAAGACTCTGCATCGCGAGAGCTCTTCTTAAGAATCCGAAGATCCTTATTCTTGATGATTCAACGAGTGCCGTTGACATGGCTACCGATATGAAGATAAGAAAAGGTTTTAAGGAATATATCCCGTCCGTCACCAAAATAATAGTTGCACAGAGAATAGCTTCCGTACAGGAGGCTGATATCATCTGTGTTCTGGATGAAGGAAAACTTGTGGATTACGGAACCCATGAGGAACTTATGAATAAGGGTGGAATCTACAAAGAAGTATATGATTCACAGATGAAGGGAGGTGAAGACGATGAGTGAAGCACAGCAGGCCAAAGATGATTTTGCCAGACAGCAGAGAATGGAACAGCAGACCAGGCAGCGTGGACCCGGCCCCAAATTCTATATGGGTGAAAAGCCTGATATGGGAAAGACCACCAAGAGGCTTTTGGGTTATGTCAAGAGCTGTGGTTACCTTCCTCATGTTATCGTAGTTGTCATCTGTCTTATCGTATCTTCGCTGGGATCTGTGGCAGGTACATATCTCTTGAGATTCCTTATTGACGACTATATTACGCCGTTTATTGGTCAGAAGAACCCTGAACTGTCGTTTCTGTTTTTGATAATCGGACTTATGGCGCTGGCGTATATCATAAATATTGCCGGAACATGGCTTTACAACAGACTGATGATAGCTGTCAGTCAGGGCATAATGAAAAAATTACGTGACCAGATGTTTGAGCATATGGAAACGTTGTCATTGAAGTATTTCGACAGTAACTCAAAAGGTGACCTCATGAGTCGCTATACCAATGATACGGATACTTTACGTATGTTTCTTTCCATGGGACTTACACAGATTGTCTCTGCAATAATTACGGCAGTTTCGGTATTGGTATCCATGTTCACTTTAAGCGTCCACCTTACCATTCTTGTAATAATTCTTATTGCAGGTATACTTTTTATCACAAGAGTGGTGGTTTCCAAGTCGGCTGTATATTTTTCAAAGCAGCAGAAGTCTCTTGGAAAGGTGAACGGTTATGTGGAAGAGATGATAACCGGTCAGAAGGTTATTAAAGTTTTTTGCCACGAAGAGGAAAGCAAGCGAGAGTTCAAGAAAATGAATGATGAACTCTGTGAAAACGCCACCAAAGCAAATATACTTGTCAACATACTTATGCCTATCATGGCTCAGCTTGGAAACCTGGCATATTTGATTGTTGCGGTTTTGGGAGCAATATTTGCAGTTACGGGATTTTTGCCGATTACGCTGGGTATTTTGGCGTCATTCCTTACCTTTACCAAGAATCTTATCATGCCGATTACTATGCTTTCCCAGCAGCTTAGCTCTGTTGTTATGGCTCTCGCCGGTGCCGACCGCATATTCAAGCTCCTTGATGAAAAGCCGGAGATAGATGAAGGTAATGTTACCCTTGTCAATGCTAAAGAGCTTGAAGACGGCACTCTCGTTGAGACAGATGAACGTACGGAGCATTGGGCCTGGAAGCTCAAAAACGAAGATGGAACCTTCAGCTACAGAAAGCTTGCCGGTGATGTCAGATTCAACGATGTTACCTTTGGTTATGCGGAAGATAAACCGGTGCTTAAGGATTTAAATCTTTTTGCAAAACCCGGTCAGAAGATTGCTTTTGTAGGACATACGGGAGCCGGTAAGACAACGATTACAAATCTCATTAACCGCTTTTACGATGTACCGGAAGGCAATATCACATATGATGGAATTGATGTTAAACACATAAAGAAGGACGACCTGAGACATTCTCTGGGTATGGTTCTTCAGGATACGCATCTTTTCTCAGGTACGATCCGCGATAATATCAGATACGGAAGACTTGATGCTACGGATGAAGAGATAGTCGCAGCGGCTAAGCTTTCAAATGCTCATTATTTTATAGAGCATCTCAAGGACGGCTATGATACGGTTATTGATAATGATGGTGGAAATCTCTCCCAGGGTCAGTGTCAGCTTCTTGCAATTGCCAGGGCTGCAGTAGCGGATCCTCCTGTTCTTATACTTGACGAGGCGACCAGTTCGATAGATACCCGTACAGAAAAGGTTATATCGGAAGGTATGGACAGACTTATGGAAGGACGCACTGTCTTTGTTATCGCACACAGGCTTTCCACTGTCAGGAACTCGAATGCCATTATGGTTCTCGATCAGGGTAAGATTATCGAAAGGGGAGATCATAATGAACTTATGGCTCAGCAGGGTATGTACTATAAACTTTATACGGGGGCTTTTGAGCTTGCGTAATAATAACGTCTGATATAAAAATATCCCGGAGAAAGTTTTGGCTCTCCGGGATATTTCTTTTTTATGAGGTTGATGTTGCGGCCAGATCTACATGCTGCACGGTTCCCGCGCGACCGTCTTCATGAAGAAAGATTCCTGTTTTTCTTATGACACCGTTTGTGCTGTTGGTAGAGTCTTTTAAGTTGAATTCGGTATTTGCATTGCCAAGATATATGGCTCCCACATCGGCCTCTTTCAGAGTTTT
>CAJOOT010000176.1 GCA_905236215.1 uncultured Eubacterium sp. | reverse complement strand
TTTTTCTTCTAAGCCCTTTTTCTCCGTTGTCTTTCTGGCAGCTTCCTCTTCTTTTTCCTTATTGTCACTGCATACAGTAAAGACACCTTTAACATCCTTGTAGTCCGCAAAATTCTTGTCTATGAAGTCCTGATTATAAACAAGCACATCATATTTATCCGCGCTTTGTCCTTCACCCCACTTAACGTTATCTTCGTTATTTGCCTTAATCGTATTGGCTATTGTTGATTTTCCTGCACCATTCCTGCCGTAAAAGAAATTGATGAATGTCGGTTCAAATTCTCTATCGGCACCTGTAAATGTTGCATCGCTTAAAACAACCTTTCTGATAGGTGCAGGCATCTTACCATTTGTCTCAATATCACTCATATTGACATCCTCCTGACATTTAGCCGTTTATTTTCCATTCTCTGATCCATTCGTCCACTTCGGATATTTTGAACTTATATCGTTTTCCGGCTCTGTACACCGGTAGCTTACCTTCTTTGATCCAGGTACGGATCGTATCCTGGCTCACGCTCAGATAATCTGCGATATCCTCCAAATTTACCCATTTTTCAACTTGCATGTTCTCATATTCTGTACTCATTATTACCTCTACTTTCCCGTATCCTTCATGAGTTCCAAACTATGTTATCGTTACTAATTCAACTCCTGTCTTTTTCATCGCCGCAATAAGATTGAATTCTTTTATTGTCCAATGCGGATCATTCAATTCGTTATATTCCGATGCTTTCAGTATTCCAAGATCTTCTGCCATGTTGATCAGATCCTGTTGTTTCAGATCACCAAGAATATGATATGAGATGATAATGTGGTGTCCGTCTCTTTCGACACCCGTGACCACCCCGTAGCATGCATAGTGATCATTATCTGTATAGCCAAAGTGATGATTCTTATTTGTGAAAATCGTCGGAAAGGTTTTGATATCCTCTATGGCCGACTCATCCAACCTGGCATATTTTCTCTTTAATTCTTCTGTAATGCTTTCAGTCAGTGCCAGATCCGTTGCAATCTGGAATGTTCCTTCATCTTCCTCATATTCTTCGCCCTCTACCACAAACAGATTGTAATAGGATGTGTTCATGGTATAGAGCTTTTTTCGGGCTCCGTGCCGTCTCCCCCTGGATGAATTCACAACTACCTGTATGGTGTTTTTTACCTCATCCGCATGTAAGACAACTTTATTTCTATCACCGGGGATTTCAATATTCGTCTCTTTTGTTTCATTCGGCAGGAGCGGTTGTCCTATTGATGGTAATTCTTCGCTCATACAAGCTCCTCCATTCAGTCATCGTCATCTATTCTGTCTACATGTCCATAAAACTTATTGTTATTTCCGGACACATTGAAATTAAAAAATGTCGGATGATCATTATAAATCTGTTGTACAACCGGACCAGTCTGGTTATCTGAATCAATCTGTTCAGCCCCTGTGTCCGTTGTCTCTTCTTCATCTAAAAAAACTTCATCATCCGGTTCATCTTCAATAGCGTCCATTGGATCACAATAATCTATCGTTACTTTTCTTGTGCTATTCTCACCGATTTCAGCAGTATAAGGGCGCTCAGTACCTTCATCGGGCAATGGGCACCACTCCTCATATGTTTCTGCGCCAATTTTGTTATCTTTCAAGGATAGCAGCACATAATGCCATATGCCCAAAAGCAATGCTTCAAAATTGATTTTCTTCGCTTTTAGGATGTCTTCCTTGGTTATGATGCTCCCATCTTCTTTAGCATAGAACTCTGCATCATTATCTATTTCTTTATCTGCTTCAAGCACCTCGATCAGTGCCTTAACCAGATACTCATCCTTCCTTGTGCTTGTATGCAGTTCCAGGTACCGATTCGTAAATGCTGCCATACTCGCAAGACAGTCTGTGTAATCGTTTTTTATTCTGTCATCAAAAGATTTCTTTGCCGATTTATCCCCCAGTCTGAAAAACCTGCTGCCCCAGCCCACGCATGACTTAAAATCCAAAGTCCCGTCACGGAGCGTTTTTTCTTCTGTCTTCATCGGCTTCGGAATATCCGGTGTCACTATTCTTGCCAGTGCCAGCAGCGTTTCAGGCTCAGATAATCCGCTGCGGTTCCCTTTATAATTCTCATCTTTCGATAGCAAAGGCTTTCTTGCACTGGATATCAGCGTAAAGAAAGTGCCTCCGCACAATCGCCATTTATCTCTATTTCCCATAGATTGACCCTCATTTTCAAAATACCGACAACTCCGACATAAGCGACCACGTGTACTCCGACAAAAACTACTTCCTACTGACTCTTGTGGAAAGCACAAGAGCTCTAAAGTGGTCGTTCTGAGAGCGGTAGCCGTGGGATCAGGCGAAAAATTAATTCCTAACAAACCCCACTAAACCAGTATATCACAGAACAACCCGAAACTCAATTTATTTAAGTTTTTCATAGAGTTCTTCAGTTCTTCAGTGCTCCCTCCACAGAAACCGTCAATCGGAGGAGCTCTGTGAGTGATACATCGCCATATCTCCTCCAGCAAAACCAAGGAGGAAAGATATGCAAAATCCTAGTGTGTCACTCGTAAACTTCCCTATGCCGATCAGCATTGAAGATGCTCTCGCGATGGGCTACAAGCGTTCAGACATTGTCTACCGCTTGATTGG
>CAJOOT010000175.1 GCA_905236215.1 uncultured Eubacterium sp. | reverse complement strand
GCTCACGTCAGAACGAGGAGCGTTTCTGGCAGATTTACGATGAAAGACTTGATCTTTGCCATAAGGCCTTAAGGTGCAGACATGAGAGACTTCTCGGTACACCTTCGGATGTGGCTCCAATCCTCTGGCAGAACGGAGCTCTCGCCAGACTAAAAAAAGGAGAAACAATCGACAAACTCCTTTATGACGGATATTCTACCATATCATTGGGATATGCCGGCCTTTCTGAGTGCGTCAAGTATATGACAGGTAAGTCACATACTGACGAAGAGGCCAAGCCTTTCGCCTTAAAAGTGATGCAGCATATGAATGATGCATGTGCTCGCTGGAAGGCAGAAGAAAACATTGACTATTCGGTATATGGTACTCCACTTGAGTCTACCACGTACAAGTTCGCAAGATGTCTCCAGGAGCGGTTTGGCATTATTCCGGGAGTTACAGACAAAAATTATATTACGAATTCATATCATATTCACGTAACTGAACAGATCAATGCATTTGATAAGCTTACGTTTGAATCCGAGTTTCAGAAGCTCAGCCCCGGCGGAGCTATCAGCTATGTAGAGGTTCCGAATATGGAGGACAATATTGAAGCTGTGCTCTCGGTTATGAAGCATATTTTTAATACCATCCTCTATGCCGAGCTCAATACCAAGAGCGATTATTGCCAGGAATGCGGATACACCGGAGAGATAGAGATTGTAGAAGATAATCACGCGAAACTCATCTGGAGATGCCCGAACTGCGGCAATGAAGATCAGAGCAAGATGAACGTGGCGCGTCGTACATGCGGATATATCGGTACGCAGTTTTGGAATCAGGGAAGAACCCAGGAGATAAGAGAGCGCGTTCTCCATCTCGGGGCGTAATCAATAACCAACACTTAAGCCGGACGAGAGGGGCTGTCATTTGACGGCTCCTTTCGTCATTGAGGGAATAATGGTAATATGAAGTACGGAAGAATATTTTATTATGATATAGCAAACGGAGCCGGTGTGCGAACGGCGCTGTTTGTGAGTGGATGCAGACATCATTGCAAGGAATGCTTCAATCCTGAGACCTGGAGCTTTGATTATGGTGAAGAATACACAAAAACTGTGGAGGATCAGATATTGGATTCTCTTAAACCCGGTTATGTGGAGGGTATATCACTTTTGGGTGGGGAACCCATGGAACCGGAAAATCAGCCTTCCGTGAGAGGGCTTATTGAGCGCGTTCACGAGGAATATCCCGAAAAAAACATCTGGATGTATTCCGGTTATACCTGGGAGGAGCTTACGGATGAAACCAATGAACGATGTCATACAAAAGATACCGATGCTATTCTTTCGGGTATAGACATTTTGGTGGATGGCGAATTTATGATAGATAAAAAGAACATCTCACTCAGATTTCGGGGAAGTGAAAATCAGCGGGTAATAGATGTGAAGGAAACTCTTAAAAATGGAGAGATAGTCCTTTCAAAGTATATGACTGCTGTGCGAGGAGGAGTAAAGAGAGCAAATGAAGAAGAATGATATCTTAAGGATATACGGAACTTCATACAAAAAAAATACAATCGCTCTTTTAGAACATGCCGATTTAAAGAGCATTATCCCGTCGAAGGACAGTCGCATACTTATAAAGCCAAATCTCGTATCGCCCACTCCGGCACAGTTTGGAGCTACTACACATCCTGAAGTTGTCGCAGGCATTATTGAGTACCTTAAAAGACATGGATTGGTTGACATAACTATTGCCGAGGGCTCCTGGGTGGGGGACAGAACATCGGAATCTGTGGAAGTATGCGGTTATGATAAGGTCTGTCGGGAATATGGTGTTGAATTTGTAGATACTCAGCTTGACGGCTGGTACGAAGAAGAGTGTGGAGAGCTTACGCTTAAGATCTGTAATTGCGTAAAAAAAGCGGATTTTATTATAAATGTTCCGGTTCTCAAGGGACATTGCCAGACAAAGATGACATGTGCCCTCAAGAACATGAAGGGGCTTATTCCCAATGAAGAGAAACGCCGTTTTCATGCACTTGGACTCCACAGACCAATAGCCTCACTCAGAAAGGCTATACGCCAAGACTTTATCGTGGTTGATCACATCTGTGGTGACCCTTATTCCGAAGATGGCGGTCATCCCGTTACCAAAAACTGTATAATGGCAGGGATGGATCCGGCTCTTATTGATGCGTATGCATGCAGGGCTCTGGGGCTTTCTCCCGAGGATGTACCATATCTTGTTGAAGGCGCGCAATATGGAGAAACCCCTGTGGATCTTTCTGAAAATGCAGTTGACATAATTACTATAGATGATCGGGGCAATATTGCAGATAAATCGGGCAATGTGGAGGCTTTTGTAAAAGAAAAGCTGGTTGAAGTCTCTGATGTGGTTGAAGAGGTGGAATCCTGCAGTGCGTGCTATGCGGCGCTTATTCCTGCACTTGAGCGACTTGCGGAGGAAGGGCTTCTTGAGAAGCTTAATGATACGATAGCTATCGGTCAGGGATTCAGAGGAAAGACGGGAAAACTCGGCGCAGGAGATTGCACTGAAGGGTTTTGTTATCACATTGCCGGATGCCCTCCGGATGAGGATGAGATATATGAAGGACTGAAGATGTATATCTCGGACAAATATAAGAATTGACATGCAAAAACGGAATTCTTACAGGTTTGACTTATCCGACGCCATGGGCTACAATAGCTTTTGGTGGCACTTTATCGCACAAACGCGTTAAAGTGCCGGCGCATGTCAATATATTACTTAATAATAGTGAAAGGAAGGCAAGAGTAATGCCTATCACAGAACTACTTGAAGCTAACAGCAAAAAATACGGAAACGACGTGGCTTTGGTTGAGGTCAATCCCGAGGTAAAAGAAGTACGCAAGGTGACATGGAAGGAATACGAACTCATTGAGTCGGATCCCGAGACCAGCTACAGACGTCAGATTACCTGGAGTGTCTTTAACGAAAAAGCAAATCGTATGGCCAATATGCTCATAGAGCGTGGAGTTAAAAAGAACGACAAGGTGGCTATTCTCCTTATGAACGGTCTGGAGTGGCTGCCTATATACTTCGGTATATTAAAGACAGGAGCGTTGGCTGTACCCCTTAATTACAGATATACTCCCGAAGAAATTAAATATTGTTTAGATAAAGCGGATGTGGATATTCTGCTCTTTGGACCGGAATTTATAGGTCGTGTAGAGTCAATTGCCACACAGATCAGCAAGAATCGCCTGCTGTTCTATGTGGGTCAGGGACAGTGTCCGTCATTTGCGGAAGATTATTTTGAGCTTACGGCTAATTGCCCGAGTACTACGCCAAACATTGTTTTAAGTGATGAAGACAATGCGGCTATATATTTTTCGTCGGGTACCACAGGGTTCCCGAAAGCCATCCTTCATAATCACGAGAGCCTGATGCATGCTGCTCGCGTGGAGCAGAATCATCACGGCCAGACCAAGCAGGATGTATTTCTTTGCATTCCGCCGCTCTATCATACCGGCGCCAAGATGCATTGGATGGGAAGTCTTCTTACCGGAGGAAGAGCAGTACTTTTGAAAGGTACCAGTCCGGAAACCATCATAGATACGGTTTCAAAAGAGCATTGTACCATCGTATGGCTGCTTGTGCCCTGGGCTCAGGATATATTGGAAAAAATAGATTCGGGGGAGATAGATCTCAAAAAGTATGATCTTCATCAGTGGAGGCTTATGCATATCGGTGCGCAGCCCGTGCCCCAGAGTCTCATCAAACATTGGAAGGAATATTTCCCGAATCATTTATATGATACAAACTACGGACTTTCAGAGTCGATAGGACCGGGAGCTGTTCACCTTGGCGTTGATAATATAGAGAAGGTGGGAGCTATCGGAAAACCCGGCTATGGTTGGCATACGAAGATTGTGTCGGAAGAAGGGCAGGATATTACTGAACCCAACGTGGTAGGTGAGCTTTGTCTTAAAGGACCGGGGGTTATGACCTGTTATTACAACGATCCCGAGGCT
>CAJOOT010000174.1 GCA_905236215.1 uncultured Eubacterium sp. | reverse complement strand
CCCTCAATATGGCTGCCCTTATAGCCGGAGCCAAGTACAGAGGCGAATTTGAAGAACGACTTAAAGCCGTTCTCGACGAGGTAAAGGGATCAGACGGCCGTATTATCCTTTTCATCGACGAACTGCACACCATAGTGGGCGCCGGAAAGACCGAAGGTTCCACGGATGCAGGCAATATGCTGAAGCCGATGCTTGCAAGAGGAGAACTGCATTGCGTAGGTGCCACCACCCTTGATGAATACAGGATGTATATCGAGAAGGATAAGGCACTGGAACGAAGATTCCAGCCTGTGATGGTGGAAGAGCCCACAGTAGAAGATACCATCTCAATATTGCGCGGCCTAAAGGAACGTTACGAAGTATTCCACGGAGTCAAGATTTCCGACAGCGCCCTTGTCAGTGCAGCCGCTCTCTCAGACAGATATATTTCTGAGCGATTTCTTCCGGATAAAGCCATTGATCTTGTTGATGAAGCATGTGCCATGATCAAATCCGAGTTGAATTCCATGCCCGCGGAACTTGACCAGCAGCAAAGAAAGATAATGCAGCTTGAAATAGAAGAAGCTGCTCTCAAAAAAGAGACAGACAGACTTTCTTTGGAACGAATGACCGATCTGCAAAAAGAGTTATCAGAGCTCAAAGAGGATTTTGCGATTAAAAAAGCTCAATGGGACAATGAAAAAGACTCTGTAGAAAAAGTTCAGAAGCTGCGTGAGGAAGTGGAGAATATAAACAAAGAGATTACAATGGCGGAGCAGAATTATGACCTCAACAAGGCTGCAGAACTTCAGTACGGAAAACTCCCGGCCATCAAAAAACAGCTTGAAATCGAGGAAGAAAATGTCAAAAATCGTGACCTTTCCATGATACATGAAACGGTTGATGACGAAGAGATTGCGCGTATTGTTTCAAAGTGGACGGGTATTCCGGTATCCAAATTGAGCGAATCGGAGAAAAACAAGATACTTCACCTTGATGAAACCCTAAAAAAGCGCGTCACCGGTCAGGACGAGGCCATAAGAAAGGTTTCGGAAGCCATCATTCGCTCAAAAGCCGGTATCAAAGATCCGTCAAAGCCTATCGGTACCTTTCTTTTCCTGGGACCTACGGGCGTAGGAAAGACAGAGCTTGCCAAAACACTGGCTCAGGCTCTCTTCGATGACGAAAACAATATGGTGCGCATAGATATGTCGGAATATATGGAAAAATTCTCCGTATCAAGACTCATAGGCGCTCCTCCGGGATATGTAGGCTACGAAGAAGGCGGACAACTTACCGAATCGGTCAGAAGAAAACCATATTCGGTAGTACTGTTTGATGAGGTGGAAAAAGCTCATCCGGATGTATTCAATATATTGCTTCAGGTATTGGATGACGGGCGCATCACCGATTCACAGGGACGCACAGTGGACTTCAAAAACACCGTACTGATCCTGACTTCAAATATCGGTGCAGAAGACCTGCTTAGCAGCATTGAGACCAGCGACATGATCACTCCCGAATGCGAAGAAAATGTCAACGCCAGATTAAGAGCTTCATTCAGACCGGAATTTCTGAACAGGCTTGATGAGATAATTATGTTCCATCCTCTTTCAAAAAGCAGTATTTCTCAAATTATTGAACTACTTATGGCAGACCTCAATAAGAGACTTAAAGACAGGAATATCCATATAGAATTGACCGACGCCGCAAGGGACTTTATCACCGAATCAGGCTACGATCCGGTATACGGTGCGCGTCCGCTCAAACGTTATCTGCAAAAGACGGTGGAGACTATCAGCGCAAAAATGATCCTCGCCGGAGAAGCCAACGAGGATGCGACTATTCTGATAGATATGTCCAACGGACAACTTACAGGTACAATCAAAGCTTAGAAAAATCTCGGATAGAAACAAAATCCACCGCCGAGCATATTGCACAGGCAAAGCATACTAATACACATCATAGGGTTTATGGAAACGCCGCGATAGCTTGAGCCTTGCTGGTTATACCAGTTGCCTGAGCTTTCCAGCTGTTCCATAAACCTGCGGTATTCAGTGTTTGACGGTTCAAGCTGAACTGCCTTTCGGGCAAGCTCCAACGCTGTCACGTTGTTGCCACAGCCGGCATTTGCCACGGATGCAAAATAGTACCATCTTCCATTTCTCTCAGGTATGGCATCGAGGATATTGATAGCTTCCCTGTATCTTTGCGCTCTGATAAATTCAAGAGCTCTTCTCATCTGCGGAGAATCCGAGCTGCTGGGCGCTGCATTATAAGTATAGCTTCCGCCTCGCGGTCCGAAGCCGCCAAATCCGAATGGATCCCAATACTCAGTACCCTGCTGCCCATAGCCACCATATCCCTGCTGACCATAACCACCATTCTGCTGAGCCTGTTGCTGCCGTCTGTAGGCCTCATCTCCGTCATATGTAGTACCGGAAGAATAAGCTCCGCCCTGTCCACGCTGCTTATCCTTCATAATCTGCTCGTAAGCCTCCTGAACCTGTTTGAAACGTTCCTCGGCCTGAGCTTTGTTCGGATTATTAACGTTTGCATCAGGATGGTATTTTCGGCTTAATGTCCTATATGCTTTTTTTATCTCATCATCTGAAGCGTTGGGAGAAACGCCCAGAACACTATATGGATTATTCATTGTTTTTTTGCAGTTCTCTTTCTTTTATTCTTCTTTTCAATATTCAAAATACGCTTCCTTCTATCCTGCTCCTTACGAATATCTTGTTTGTGTCTCTTGGTATAGATATACTCAAACCTGGTCCATATTCCTGAATACAGGATATTCCTCAGGATGGAAGCGTGAAGAACGATTGGCATTCTCTCAAAGGTTTTGGCGCACTCACTGACCATACTGGTAAGAAGCAGCCTGCTGAATGCATCAAATTCTTTTCTGTCAGTTCTGTAGGTCTTGGTAAGGACATTATAATTGTGTTCACGGCAATCTTTGTCTATATCTTCGTATGCATCCATCAGATAAATGAACTTGCCCAGATAAAAACCCAGAGCCCTAAGATCCTGTGACCACATTCTCTCGTCCCACGCAAAAATCTCAGCCAAAAGCTCCCCGGTAATGCCGGCTACCACATCTATATTTTCTTCGCCGCGTTCCTCCGCAGCCCAAATGTCGTGTACACATTTTTCCATAGCCCGTCCCTGTCTGGGATATTTTGCAATTATCTTCTTGTAGTCTTTGCGAAGCAAATTCATCATAAAATGACGGGATTTGGAACCCTCGTCCTTATAATCGTCCGCAAAATTCTGATATGACAAAAGTACATTCATATCAGCCGCATATTGTGT
>CAJOOT010000173.1 GCA_905236215.1 uncultured Eubacterium sp. | reverse complement strand
TGCCATAAGAAGGGCAGGAGGAGAATATGAGTTGGTGGTTTATAAGCATTCACCGGCTGTAGCCGTTATGGAAGGCATACCTTTCAGAGAACATGAATTTGAACTTAACCCCGGTGACAGCCTTTATGTTTATACCGACGGTGTAGCAGAGGCTACGGATGCTACAGATACCCTGTACGGCACGGATAGGATGATAGAGGCGCTTAATGAAAATCCGGATGCCGAGCCTGATGCTTTGCTTGCAAATGTTAAGAAGAGCATAGATGCGTTTGTGAAGGATGCACCTCAGTTTGACGATATTACAATGCTTGGATTTAAATTTTATGGTACAAAGGATATGTAGTCTGAATAATAAAAGAGACGAGGAACCAATCGGTTTCCTCGTCTTTTTCAATGCCGCAGAAGGGACTTGAACCCTTACGATATTGCTACCGCCAGATTTTGAGTCTGGTGCGTCTGCCAATTCCGCCACTGCGGCACGTTATTTATGCTGTGTGAATTGCACCAAGAAATATTACCATAACACGCACTTAATTTCAAGAAAATGTTTGTATTTTAAGGCGTCGGTTTTCCATGATTTTAGGCGTCGGTTTTCCCTGAATGGTTGAAAAATAATCTAATAAGTAGTAAAATAATACAGCAAGAAGCTGTCCTTTCGGCTGAATATTCGGCCGAAAGATGTTTTTTCGCACTGAAACGGTGCGCTAAGGGGAGCCTTTGTGGGTATGGAAGATAAATTTGAAGCTACAGAAAAAACCGGAGAGAATCTTTCGTGTGCAGTCAATGATATCACTGAAGTGATGGATCTGGTTTCGGGAAGTGTTGACAGGATAAATTCGGTTGTCAGCGTCATGAGCCCCGGAATGCAGCAGATGTCGGCATCCATTGAGCAAATTCAGGACACAATAGATTATGTTCATGAGAATTTTGCCGAGATGGAAGAGGATACAAAGACAAATTCTGCATATTCTCAGGAAATCAGCTCAAAGGCCAATACAGTAAGAGAAGAATCTTTGGCCACCAAAAAAGAAGTTCTCAACATGGCTGCGGAAATGGAGCAGACTCTTACGGCAAAGATTGAAGAGTCCCGGGAGGTGGAAAAGATATCTGCCCTAACGCAGGACATCCTCGGTATCTCCAGACAGACCAATATGTTGGCTCTCAATGCTTCCATAGAGGCGGCAAGAGCGGGAGAGCACGGAAAGGGATTTGCGGTCGTGGCGGAACGGATTAATATCCTTGCCAACAACACGGCCAAGACAGCCAGACAGATTCAGGAGATCAGTTCAATGGTTATCGAACGGGTAGGAGAGCTGGCAATCGCTTCCGAGGACATGGTACAGTTTCTTAACGAAAAGACGGCGGCCGGGTATGATAAGCTCGTTGAGACCGCAAACGGTTATCAGAACAGTTCCAAAATCATGTTTGATATGATGCAGGATTTTGCGGCACGTATCGAAATGATGTATGAAAAGATAAAAGATACCAACGAATCCATACATGATATCTCGGAAGCTTCCGAAAAGAATCTCGAAGGTGTAGGCATCGTTACAGATGAGGCCTACGGTATGGAAGAGAGTATAAAACGAATCAGCGACAGCGTGAAGGCAGTAGCGGAGACAATAGAGACCTCGTAGTTGGATTTAAAGAACAGGAGAAGTCGTGTTTAAGGTAAATGATCTTGTAGTATATGAAAACGGTGGAGTTTGCAGTGTAGAGGAGATAGGTTCCCCGGATTTCGTGAAGGATGACGAGGTCTACTACAAGCTACAGCCTATTTATGATAAGTCGGGCACAATCTATGTTAAAGCAAAAAATAATACCCATGTCATACGTCCGCTTATATCAAAAGATGAGGCCACAGGATACCTGGAAGAGCTTTCTCAGATAGAACCCATGTATTCCAGTAACGACAAGGAAAGAGACAGAGAATTTAAAGAAGCATTGCACTCTTGTGAGTGCAGAGCCTGGTTTTCCATGCTTAAAGGCATCATCAAAGAAAAAAACAGAAGAATAGGAGTCGGAAAGAAGCTAAACATGTCTGATGACAGAAATATGCAGAAGGTTGGAAAGCTTCTTACCAGCGAATACTCCGCGGTGCTTGATATCAGTTTTGATGAGGCAAAAAAAATGCTCGAAGGACTTTTAGAGTAATGAAAGAGGATGTAATACTTACGATTAGCGGGCTGCAGAATATGGGGCAGGATACGGGAGACCCCATTGAGGTCATTACTCCCGCAAATTATTACTACAAAAACGGAAAACGCTATGTGCTTTATGAAGAAGTACACGAGGATAAGAGCGGTGTTACCAAAAACACCCTCACTTTTCGGGACAGCTACTTAAGCGTTACCAAACACGGCGCCGACAATGTACATATGGTCATCGAATCCGAAAAGGAGAATGTCACATATTATTATACTCCCGCAGGTATGCTCCATATTGGTCTAAACGGACAAAGCGTCAGCGTCAAACGGAATGATAATACCATAAAAGTGGACGCCAGGTACGGCTTGAATATAAATTATGAACATGTTGCAAATTGCGAGTTGTCGATAGACATCAGACCACGTGATTTGGGACTTGGACTAAAATAAACCAAATAAAAAGCTGCAGACTATTTTTTGTCTGCAGCTTTATTTCTTAATCTTGCAAAGAAACCTTTTTTCTTTTCTTCTTTTTGGATATTTCTGATACCCTTGACTCCGGTTATGTAGATACCGCTTACTGTAGCCTTGACTTCTTTTTTGACCGGAATATTGTCATATATGGTGACGTCGGCGATGAGAGTCCAGATCTTTGGACCAATCTTGGCTTTGACAACCGGTACCTTGGAACGCTTGGCGTACCAGGGGAGCTGATCGATCACCATCTGAGGAAGACCGGCTTTGGTCACACGCATCTTTTTCTTGTCAATAATGAGCATGGACACTGTCTGAGCCACCTGCTCCATCTGATCCATCTGTTCATCTCTTCTTTTCTGAGCGCGTTTTCCCCAGAAGTACAAGAATATGAGACCTGCAATAAGTGCTCCGATTACTACTATTAATATTATCCATCCTATGCCCACGGTAAAAATCTCCTTTCACACGAGACAATATTTTATCATTCATACTATAAAAAAGCAAGCATGTTCAAATGTGATAAAAGTGTGTTTTGCCTTTATTTTTGTCTAAATATGTGGTAAAGTTCTTGAGTATGTTTTTACGTTAATAAAACAGATAGGAGCGTTAGCAATAATGAAAAAGAAGATTTTGTTTGTATTAACACTTGGATTTGCAGTGGCTCTCTTTGCGGCCGGCTGTGGAAATGCAGCTTCCGGAGATGCATCAGGCAATGCCTCCGCAGACGCTACGGCAGATGCGTCCGGAAACCCCATCAAGCCAACATATCGTGCGCTTGATTATGTTACTCTCGGAGAGTATAAGGGTGTAGAAGTTACAGCCACTAAGTATGAGGCTACAGAAGAGGATTATCAGGAAACTGTAGAAGGCATCCAGGATGAGATGTCCTATTACAAGCTGGACAAGGACACCGTTGAATCCGGAGACACCGTTAATATTGATTATGTAGGAAAGATTGATGGCGAGGAGTTCGACAACGGCTCTGCTGAAGGATATGATCTTGAGATAGGTTCAGGCACGTTTGTAGACGGCTTTGAGGACGGACTTATCGGAAAGAAGGTCGGAAATACCGTAGACGTCAAAGTTACATTCCCGGATGATTATTCAAAAAATTCCGATGTGGCAGGCAAAGATGCTGTATTTACGGTTACCCTGAATTACATAGTGGACGTTGATCAGGAAACGGATCCTATAGTTCCCGAGTATGATGACGCTTTGGTAGAAGAGTATACCGACGGTGAATACACGACAACTGCTGAATATGATAAGGTTATCTGGAATGATCTGAAGAATGAAGCAGAAACCCAGACGCAGGAGGAACTTCGCACCGCTGTTCAGGATGCGGTTCTTGAAAACGCTACAATAGCAGATGAGCTTCCGGAAGGACTTCTTGATTACTATTATGCTGTGGAAAAACAGTATGAGACCCAGATGGTTGAAGCCTACGGAATGGAATTTGAAGATTACATTTCTCAGGCGTACGGATGCAGTACCGAAGCTGAGTACAAGACTATGGTTCAGGATTATTTCGCTTCAGAGGTTGTTCCGCTTCAGCTTGTATGCGAAGCTATAGGTGAGACGGAAAACATCACTGCAACAGATGAGGTGGTTGAAAACTACATAGAATATTACGCAAAGAGCTACTATAACTACGATGATGTTGATTCGTTCCTTGAGGCTTTTGGTTTGGAATCTGTTGACGATTTCAGGGAAGCTTATGGTTCGTCACTTGATTCTGACGCTGTTTCCGTAGCGGTATGGGATTTGGTTGTCGACAACGCAAAGGTTACCTATATCAGTGAAGAAGAAGCTGCTGCCATGGAGAGCGCTGATGCATCGGCCGATGCTTCGGATGAAGATGCTGAGGTAGAAGTAGAGGAAGAGTAAGACTCCATGAAGGAGAATTGGGTAGTTACTGCCAAGAGGGCGGATTTTTACGCTCTGTCAAAAGAATATGGAATCGATCCCGTGACGGCGAGGCTCATCATCAACAGAGATGTGCCCGCCGGGGGATTCGGAAAATATCTTAATGGGAGCCTTGATGATCTTCACGATCCGAGGCTCCTTAAAGACGTTAATAAGGCTTCTTTAATCATACAAAAAGCAATAGATGAAGGAATTTCTATTCGGATTATAGGAGATTATGATATTGATGGTGTCAATTCTACCTATATTCTCGTCAGTGCATTGAGAAAGCTGGGAGCAGATGTGGATTATGCCATTCCGGACAGGATAACGGACGGATATGGCCTTAATATAAATCTTATCAATGGGGCTCTTGATGCCGGAAAACAACTTATCATAACATGCGACAAC
>CAJOOT010000172.1 GCA_905236215.1 uncultured Eubacterium sp. | reverse complement strand
TCTGTAAAACTTGATATAGGATTTTGGAGAAGAACCGAAGAAGATTTTGCCTTGGAGATTACCGTTACCGATACAGGTATCGGTATCAAAGAAGAGGACATGAGAAAACTCTTTGAGAGGTTTACCAGACTGGATGCCAAAAGAAATATCCGTATAGAGGGCACCGGGCTTGGCCTTCCCATCGCCAGGGAGATAACGGAACTTATGGGAGGAAGGCTTTATTGCAAGAGTATATACGGCCGTGGTTCATCGTTTAAGGTGGTGATTCCGCAAGGTGTGGTGGATCCTTCGCCTGTAGGCAGGATTCACGGTGATATCTTCGGCGAATCCAAAGATGATCAGACGGATATAAAGTGGTTTGATGCTTCCGGTAAATCTGTCCTTGCCGTAGATGATTCATCCATTAACCTAAAGGTTTTAAACAGGCTTATGTCTCCGGGATCCCTAAAGGCTGATACGGCAGAAAGCGGAGAAGAAGCCATAGAAAAGGCCAGACTAAAGAAATATGATCTTATATTAATGGATCATATGATGCCGGAAATGGACGGAATAGAGACATTTAAGCGTATTACGGAAGACTCCCGGGGATTAAATGGAAATACTCCCTGCGTAATGCTTACGGCTAATGCCATAGTAGGAGCCGGAAAAAAATATCTGGAAGAGGGATTCTCTGATTATCTGACAAAGCCAATCAGTGAGAAAGAGTTGATAGAGGTTCTTAAGAAATATCTGACATAAAGGTGAGGTAAGCAAAATACTCCGTCAGGTCTTGATTAAAAATCGGCGTTATGTAAACATGGTTGTGAAGGCAGCATGCGGATCAGAACTCGTAAGAAAGAACGGGAACTCTGCTCCGCACGTTTTTGACTTGGGAAAGGTCGATATCGGCATAGATAATCCCGGGAGCCGTGTCTGCTCTTTCGAGAATTCTTCCCCATGGATCTATTATCATGGAATTGCCATAGGCGGTGAAATCCTTTTTGACACCGCACTGATTGCAGGCAAAGACATAGCTGCCTGTTTCGATGGCTCGTGCCTTAAGAAGTATTTCCCAGTGAGCTTCTCCGGTGGGCTTGGTAAAGTTGGCTGAGCAACAAAGGATATTGGCCCCGCTTAGAGCCATCTTTCTGAACATATGGGGAAAACGTATGTCATAGCATATTGAAAGACCTATCTTTCCGAAATCTGTATCTGCAGATATGATATCTTCAGCTGAAGTGAATATGTCGGATTCTCTTATGCAGGGGCCGTTTTCGATATTCACGTCAAACATGTGGATTTTGCGGTAACGTGTGACTTGAGTACCGTCGGGAGCATACACAAAGGTGGTGTTGTACGGAAGGTCATCCGCAGATCTTTCCCCGGTATATTCATGAATGCTTCCCCCGTGAAGCCATATTTTATATTCTTTTGCAAGAGCGGCAAATGTTTTTTTGAAGGTATCGGTAATGCTGATGTTGTGCCTTCCTGCGGTATAGTCGCATACTTCCGGAAGCATTACAAAATCAGCCCCGTTTAAGGCGGCTTCCTTTATGTATATTTTAATCTCTTCAAGACTTTTTAGAGGGTCTCTTTGGGTGTCCGTCTGGACAAGCGCTGTCTTAAATGTATTCATGTATTCATTATAACATATTGTCAGCTGTATAGAAGTAGAGGTGTAAAGAAAAAATACTTGACAGCAATCCGGGAGGGGAGTAGAATACTAATCGTTGCGAATACGCAAGAGGTATCTCCATGGAAAAGATAGTAGAAAGAGGCCTTCTCTTTGATATATACGGAGAGCTTCTGACGACTCACCAGCAGAATGTATACAGGGAGCTTATTGAGAGTGACCTATCGTTGGCAGAGCTTTCGGAGGAATTCGGTATTACACGTCAGGGCGCACATGATCTTATCAAAAGATGTGATGCTGCACTTGAGGATTATGAAAAGAAACTCGGTCTTATGAAAAAATTTCTTAGAATGAGGAATATCGTATCCGAGACAAAGATCCTGATAGAAGGGCAACTTGAAAACATTCCCGAAGATACATGCAAGCAGATTAAAGACCTCTTAGGGAGGCTTGAGAAAGAGATATAATATGGCGTTTGATTCACTTACCGAAAAACTCCAGAACGTATTCAAGTCCCTTAAAGGAAAGGGTATCCTTACTGAGGAAGATGTAAAGAAAGCCTTAAAAGAAGTCAAGATGGCTCTTCTTGAGGCAGATGTCAACTTCAAGGTGGTTAAGAGCTTCGTTAAGGACGTTGAGAGCAGAGCTACCGGTACGGATATCATGAAGGGTCTTAATCCCGGACAGGCTGTTATAAAAATCGTCAATGAAGAGATGGTGAGTCTCATGGGTTCTGAGGTCGCGGAACTCAAGCTCAAAAGCGCATCACAGATTACCGTTCTTATGATGATGGGTCTTCAGGGAGCAGGAAAGACCACTACAGCTGCCAAGCTTGCAGGTCAGTTCAAAGAAAAGGGCAGAAAGCCTCTTCTTGTGGCGTGCGACGTATATCGTCCCGCTGCTGTTGATCAGCTCAAGGTCAACGGAGAAAAGGTTGGGGTTGAAGTATTTTCGATGGGTACATCGAAATCCCCGAAAGATATTGCAAAAGCCGCATACGAACATGCATCCAAATCGGGACTTAATCTTGTTATTTTAGATACGGCAGGTCGCCTTCAGATCGATGAAGAAATGATGGACGAGCTGGTTGACATAAAAAATACACTTGAAGTGGATGAGGCCATCCTTACGGTGGATGCCATGACGGGTCAGGAGGCTGTCAATGTTGCCAAAACCTTTGATGAAAAGGTGGGAATAGACGGTGTTATCCTTACAAAGCTTGATGGCGATACCAGAGGCGGTGCGGCTCTTTCAGTCAGAGCTGTTACGGGTAAGCCTATATTTTATGCGGGTATGGGAGAAAAGCTTTCGGATTTGGAAGTGTTTTACCCGGATCGCATGGCCGGACGTATCCTTGGCATGGGAGATGTATTAAGTCTCATAGAAAAAGCTCAGGATGCCATAGATGAAGAAGAGGCATTAAAACTTGAACAAAAGATGAAAAAATCAGAGTTCGGTTTTGATGATTTCCTTGTTGCCATGCAGCAGATGAAAAACATGGGAGGTCTGCAAAGCATCCTTTCCATGA